>JBAQUE010000225.1:0-13045 GCA_049297315.1 Rugosibacter sp. | reverse complement strand
GGCGTGGTCTCATCAGTCACCCAGGCATTCTGCGGCAGTTGCACACGCGTCCGGCTATCGACGGAAGGCAAGCTGTATACCTGCTTGTTCGCCCAAAGCGGCCACGATCTGCGCGCCTTGCTGCGCAGCGCCAATGATGATGAAACATTGTCCCATGCGATTGCCGGCATCTGGCATGCGCGCAGCGACCGTTACTCCGAAATGCGCACAGCGGCAACGGCTGCCACGCGCAAAATCGAGATGTCCTATATTGGCGGTTAGGCGCTGTATAACGCACTGACCATCATCCTGTTGAGGAGAACTGCAATGCAAAAACTTTCCCGCTATCTCATGATGCTGGCCGTTGCCGCCAGTTTTGGTCTGCCGCCACAGGCATCCGTTCAGGCCGCGGCGCCCATGGCGCATACCCAGGCGCCGGGTTACTACCGCATGCCGCTGGGCCAGTTTGAAGTCACGGCGCTGTTTGACGGGGTGCTTGATCTGGATAAACAGCTTCTGCAGAACATCCCGCCAGCGGTCTTGGCCGAGATGCTGGGCCGCATGTTCGTCGGCGACCCGAAAATGCAGACCTCGGTGAATGCCTTCCTGATCAATACCGGCGCGCATCTGGTGCTGGTGGATACCGGCGCGGCCAAGCTGTTCGGCCCCAGCCTGGGCAACATGCTGCAAAACCTGAAAGCCGCCGGCTACCAGCCGGAACAGGTAGACATGATCCTGATTACCCATTTGCATGGCGACCACGTCGGCGGCATCACGGATGCGGCCGGCCAACCGGTCTTCCCCAAGGCCACGATTTATACAGCCCAGGCCGAAAGCGATTTCTGGCTCTCGCAGCAGAACGCCGACGCGGCGCCCAAGGAGCGGCAAGGTTCTTTCAAGATGGCCCGCGACAGCGCCGCACCTTATCTCGCCAGTGGCCAATGGAAAACCTTCAGCGGCAATGTTGAGCTGGCGCCCGGCATCAGAACCATTGACACCCACGGCCACACACCTGGCCACACAGTCTATGCAGTGGAATCGGACGGGCAGAAGCTGCTGCTCTGGGGCGACCTGCTGCATGCGCATGCCGTGCAATTCGCCAGGCCGGGTGTAGCGATGGCGTTCGATAACGACCAGAAGCAGGCCATCGCCGCACGGCGCAGCATCTTGCAGCAAGCGGCGAAGGGAAAAGCCCTGGTCGCCGGCGCGCACCTGCCCTTTCCGGGCATCGGCCACATCCGCGCCGATGGCAAGGACAGCTATCGCTGGGTGCCTGTCGAATACACGCCGATGGCAGAGAAAAAATAATCAGGCAAGCTGCTGGCTCATCCTGCGCAATTCCGGCACGCAGGAGCCACAGGAAGTGCCGCATTTAAGCTGCTCCTGCACGCTGGCCAGCGATGCGCCTGCATGCAGCAATTCATTGATCTGGCTTTCGCTGATGCCAAAGCAATTGCACACCGTGCGCCCGGCAGCAGGCTTGGCCACCGGCGGCTGTGCGACCGGGGCAAACAGCCAGCGGCGCAAATCGCCCAGCGGATTTTGGCTGGCGATCTGCTCGCGCAGCCAGTCGGCGGCGGCGGTTTCTCCAGCCAGCAGTACACCTTGCAAGCAGTCGCTGGCGCTGTCTATTTTGGCCAGCTTGATGATGTCGCGGCTGGGGTCGCGGTAGGCGGTGCTGCCTTGCAGGCCAAGCGTAGCGGTCAGGCGGTCCAGCGCGGTTGCCGTTAGTGGCTCGGCACTGGCGATGGACAGCATGACCAGCGGGTGATCGCGCCCGGCGAGAGTCAGCGCAGCATAGTCAAATTCAGCCAAGCAGGCGGACAATTGCTCGCGCCAACGCAGAATCTGCTCTTCGTCAGCCTCGCTGGAATCTGCGGCGCGCAAGGCAATCACCCGGTAGGGCAGCGCCACCCGCTCGATGCTGATCGCCGCATGCTTGAGTTCGGGCTGCTTTGAGAGCGGATCGATGGCCGCCTGCATGAGTTGATTGACGCCTGCATGCGACAGCGAACGCGCGCCCCAGTGCATGGCGACGAAGGCCTGTCCGGGCTTCATTTCCTCGCTGGCGGCAATGGGCAGGATGATCTCGCCACGGCGGCTTTTAATGCGCGCCAGATCGCCCGGCTTGAAGTTGCGCCGTTGCATATCGACGGCATTCACCAGCAGGCGCGGCGCGGGTTCGTGGCCAGCCAGCCGCGCGGCGCGGCCGGTGCGGCTCATGCCGTGCCACTGGTCACGCAGGCGGCCGGTGGTCAGGCGAAGTGGGTAACGCGCATCCGGCGCTTCGGCGTTGAGCGAAAAAGTCAGTGGCGCAAACTGCGCACGGCCATCGGCGGTGGCGAAGTGATGATCGGCATACAGCCGCGCCCGGCCGCTTTCCACACCTTGCGGAAAGGGCCATTGTTGCGGGCCATTTTCTTCCAGCACAGCATGACTCATGCCGCTCATGTCCAGATCACGGCCGACGGTGAGGCTGACATGTTCGGCGAAAATTTCTGCGGTATTGGCGAAGTAAAATAGGCGATTCGCCGTCTCACCAGCGCCGACTTTTCCGCCTAAGCGCCTTGCAAACTCGGCCGCGATTGCCCAGTCCGCACGCGCTTCGCCTGGCGGTGGCACAGCCGCACGCACACGCGAAATGCGCCGTTCGGAATTGGTCACCGTGCCTTCCTTCTCGCCCCAGCTTGCGGCCGGCAACAGCAGGTCGGCGAACGCCGCCGTTTCAATATCGGCATAAGCATCTTGCACCACGACGAATTCTGCGTTGACTAACGCCTCACGCACTTTTGCTTGGTCAGGCATGGACTGCGCCGGATTGGTACAGGCAATCCAGACGGCCTTGATCCTGCCTTCGCGCAGCGCGTCAAACAATTCGACCGCCGTCTTGCCCGGCTGGTCGGGAATGTCAGGCACACCCCACAACGCCGCCAGCTCTGCACGGTCAGCCGCATTCGCCAGATCGCGATGCCCTGGAAGCAGGTTGGCCATCGCGCCGACTTCACGCCCGCCCATCGCATTCGGCTGGCCGGTGAGTGAAAACGGCCCCATGCCGGGGCGGCCGATTTTCCCCGTCGCCAGGTGCAGATGGATCAGCGCGGCATTGTTGCCCGCGCCATGCACCGATTGATTCAGCCCCTGGCACCACATCGACAGCGGCGCGCTGGCCTGGCCAAACCAGCGCGCGGCCTTGACAATATCTTCGGCGGCCACGCCGCAGGTGGCTGCTGCTGCCGCTGGCGTGATTTCGCGCACCTTGTCGCGCAGCGCGGGGAATCCGTTAGTGTGCGCGGCGATGAAGGCTTCGTCGGCCAGCCCTTCCCACAGCATCACATGCAGCATCGCGCTGTAGAGCACCACATCGCTGCCCGGCGTGATTGCCAGATGCAGATCGGCCAGCGCGGCCGTGTCGGTGCGGCGCGGATCGATGACGATGATCTTGAGTTGTGGATTTTTCGCCTTCGCATCCTCGATGCGGCGGAACACGATCGGATGCGCCCAGGCCGTGTTGCTGCCGGCGAGCAGGAACAGGTCGGCCAGCGCGATGTCTTCATAACTGCATGGCACGGCATCCGAACCCAGCGTGGCCTTGTAACCCGCAACGGCGGACGACATGCACAGGCGCGAGTTGGAATCGATGTTGTTGGTGCCCACCAGCGCACGCGCCAGCTTGTTGAAAACGTAGTAATCCTCGGTCAGCAACTGGCCGGAAATGTAGAAAGCGACGGCATCCGGCCCGTGTTCCTTGATGATCGCGGCGAAACGTCCGGCGGCGGTATCCAGCGCCGTATCCCAGGAAGTCGGCGTTCGCGATACGGCGCGTGAGGCGCGCAATTCCGGCGTCAGCGCCCGCCCGGTGAGTTGCGTGGTGAGATGCAGGCTGGCGCCCTTGCTGCACAGGCGGCCGAAGTTCGCCGGATGATCAGGGTCGCCACGCACGCCAACGATTTTCGCCGTATCACCATCCGCTACGGCGAAGAGAGCGTTTCTTGCTCGACCGCCTTGTAGCGCAGTTGCTTCACCAGCGCCGACTTTTCCACTCGTCTGGATAATGACACCACAGCCCGTGCCGCAATAACAGCAGACCGAGCGCGTCTCGTGGATCAGGAGTTCGGGTGGCTTCACACTGCCTTCGGGCGCATTCATGGCGGGTTAACGGCTTTCAAAGGTGCTGGCTTATTCATCCAGTTCCAGAAACACCACGCCCTGCTCCACCTTCGCCGGAAAGCGCTCCGTATGGCCAGCATCCGGCGCGCATACTTCGCCAGTCACTAGTTCAACATTCCAGCCATGCAGCGGGCAGGTTATGCGGTGGCCATGCACAATGCCTTGCGACAAGGGGCCGCCTTTGTGCGGGCAGGCGTCGCGCAGCGCAAAGACCGTATCGTCAGCCGCGCGAAATACCGCAATGCTGCCACCGCTGTTCGGCACCACCCGGCTGCCACGCAGGGGAATCTCTTCCAACCGGCACAACTTATGCCAGCTGCGCATGGCGTTCTCCTGCGTTACCTGCCGCCGGAATCGGCAACGGCGCAAACTCATGCGCCGCCACACCTTGCGTACGCTCCAGCCAGGGATCGACGACGCCCTGCAAGGCATACAGCAAACGCTGGTGCAAAGCCTTGCGGTTGTCCGCATCCTCCACCACGCGCTGCTTCACATAATCGAGGCCGACACGTTGCACGTAATGCACCGTGCGTTCCAGATACCAGCCTTCTTCGCGGTAAATCTGGAGGAAGGCGGCGGCATACTCCAGCACTTCCTCGCGCGTCGTCACCTTGCACAGGAATTCGGCAACTTCGGTCTTGATGCCGCCATTGCCTGCGACATACAGCTCCCAACCGGAATCCACGCCGATCACGCCAATGTCCTTGATGCCTGCTTCGGCACAATTGCGCGGGCAGCCCGACACCGCCAGCTTCACTTTATGTGGCGACCACATGCCGAACAGCATTTTTTCCAGATCCACGCCCATGCTCATCGACTGCTGCGTGCCAAAGCGACAATGTTCGGTACCGACGCAGGTTTTCACCGTGCGGATGCTCTTGCCATACGCATGGCCCGAAGGCATGTCCAGGTCTTTCCACACGGCGGGCAAATCTTCTTTTTTCACGCCGAGCAAATCGATGCGCTGGCCGCCGGTGACCTTGACCGTCGGAATGTGATATTTATCAGCCACGTTGGCAATGCGGCGCAGCTCATCCGGCGTGGTCAGCCCGCCCCACATGCGCGGCACCACGCTGTAGGTTCCATCCTTCTGGATGTTGGCGTGCGCCCGCTCGTTGATGAAGCGCGATTGCGGATCGTCCTTGGCCTCATGCGGCCAGGTGGAAATCAGATAGTAATTCAGTGCCGGGCGGCAAGTCGCGCAACCATCCGGCGTGTGCCAGGCCAGGCTGCTAAAGACCGCGTCCAGCGAGAGCAGTTTTTGCGCGCGGATTTCCGCACGCACTTCGCCATGCGTCAGCGCCGTGCAGCCGCACATCGGCTTGGTCGTCCGGTCAGTCGCCTGATAGGCGCCGCCGACGGTGGACGCCAATATCTGCTCGACCAGGCCGGTGCAAGAACCGCAGGATGAAGATGCCTTGGTGTGCTTCCTCACATCATCCAGCGTGAACAAGCCTTTCTCGCGGATCGCCTTGACGATGGCGCCCTTGCACACGCCATTGCAACCGCAGACTTCGGCTTCATCCGTCATCGCCGACACTTTTGAATTCCCCGCATGGCCCACATCACCGACATGATTATTCGTGAAGGCGTCACCAAACATCAGATGGTCGCGGATAGATCCAATGTCGCGGCCTTCCTTGAGCAACTGGAAATACCAGCCGCCATCGGCCGTATCGCCATACAGCACCGCGCCGATCAACTGGTTTTTCTGGATCACCAGACGCTTGTAAATGCCGCCGTTCTTGTCGTGCAGCACAATGTCCTCGGCGCCATCGCCACCACTGAAATTGCCGGCGGAAAACACATCCACGCCGGTGACCTTGAGTTTGGTCGAGGTCACCGAACCCTGGTAGCGGCCTATGCCCATCTCGGCCAGATGGTTGGCGCAGACCTTGGCCTGCTCGAACAGCGGCGCGACCAGCCCATAGGCAATGCCGCGATGCGCCGCGCATTCGCCGACGGCATAAATGCGCGGATCAAATGTTTGCAAGGTATCGGAGACGACAATGCCGCGCTGGCAATGCAAACCAGCCGCCTCGGCGAGTGACGTATTGGGGCGGATGCCCGCTGCCATCACCACCAGGTCGGCGGGGATTTCGGCCCCATCCTTGAAGCGCACCGCGCCAACCCGGCCGGCCGCATTGGCCAACAGCATCTCGGTCTGCTTGCCAAGCAGGAACTTGAGACCCTTGCTTTCCAGCGAGGCCTGCAACATGTCGGCGCCCGTCTGGTCGAGCTGGCGCTCCATGATCCAGCCGCTGATGTGCACGACCGTCACTTCCATGCCACGCAACTTGAGGCCATTCGCCGCCTCCAGCCCGAGCAGACCTGCGCCGATCACCACCGCATGCTTATGCGTTGCCGCCGTGGCGATCATCGTTTCGGTATCGGCAATATCGCGATAGGCAATCACCCCCGGCAGGTCATTGCCCGGCACCGGCAACATGAAGGGCACGGAACCTGTCGCCAGCAACAGGCGGTCATAGCCTGCTTCCAGCGTCACCCCTGCGCCGTCTTCGGCGATCACCTTGCGCCGGATGCGGTCTATCTTGACCACCTTCTTGCCGGTATGCAGCGTTATGCCGTTGTCCTTGTACCAGCCAAGATCATTGAGCACGATATCCGCCAATGTCATCTCGCCGGCCAGCACCGGCGAGAGCAGGATGCGGTTGTAATTCGGGTGCGGTTCGGCGCCGAACACGGTGATGTCATAGAGATCAGGCGCCAGCTTGAGCAGCTCCTCAATCGTGCGTATCCCCGCCATGCCGTTGCCAACCACGTCCAGTTTCTGTTTTTTCATTTTCTTTCTCCTGCTAGTTGTTAACGCACATCACTTGCAAACCTCATGCAAGCACTATGCCCATACCGCCTGCCATGCTGAGCAAGCCAATATATTGATTTCACACTGCATACTGCGCCAGGCTCACTGGCCTTGCCGCACCGTAACCGTGCCCTGCCCTGATAACGCCCCACAACAGGCGCCTCATCACATAGCCGTCTCATTGCCGCGACAACCAGAAAGCCAGCACCAGATTGAGCGCCAGCGAGATGCCGAGAATCACTTTCAGCGTCAGCGATGGATTGCGTGCCGCCAGCGGAATCCGCCGTGCGGAAGTCAATGGCCGGTAGGCGCCGCGTTCGAGCGCCAGGGCAAACTCTTCCGCTGTTTCAAACCGGCCTGCCGGTTCCCGCGCGCACGCCTTGAGCAGGATCGTCTCCAGCCACTCGGGAATATCCCGGCGATAGCGGGTCGGCGGGGTAGGTTGCGTAAAACGCGGCGTCTGAAAGGGCTCGATCTCGCCATAGGGATGCTTGCGCGTGAGCAGCTCATACAGCGTAACACCGCAGGAATAAAGATCACTCATTTCATTCGCCGCACCTGCCGCAAATAACTCCGGCGCCATGTAAGAAGGCGTGCCGGGATTATTGATTTCGCCCAGGCGTTCACCATCACTGGCGGCAACCCCCAAATCAAGCAAGGTAATCTGGCCCTGTGTGCCAATCTGGATATTGTCCGGCTTGATATCCCGGTGAACGATCCCCAACTGATGCAGCAAACCAACGGCCTTGAGTAAACGCAATCCAATCGCGGCCACCTCATCCACATCGAACCGATGTCCGCGCGACAATCTCGCCTTGAGCGATTCACCCTCATGCCAGGTCATCAGATAGTACAAATGGGCACGCGCCGGATGGCTGATCACCTGCGGAAAACAAGGCGCGACGGCACGGCGCGCCAGCCATTCTTCATGCACCAGCGCGGCGATGGATTCCGCATCGCCTGCTTCCGGCCGCAGCGTCTTCAACACCAGAATTTCGTTGCCCTGGGCTACCTTGTAGAGCAGTGTTATACGTGACTCATGCAGCACCTCGATCACGCGCAGGCCATCAATTTCATCACCGGCATCCAGTTTTGGCGGCAGGGGCAGTTTCTGTGCACCACCGAGCCGGTCACGCAGATTCGATTGCGGCACAGTCATGACATGGGCGACCAATGCCGTGCAGTTATCGTTCGCTCCGCGTCGTATCGCTTCCAGCGCCAGCGCGTTCGCCGCCGCTTCTGCCGCTGCATTTCCCTGGGCATGGCGCACCAGCAATTCGTTGATGCCCGCATCGCCCAGCGTGCCCCAGACACCATCGGTCAGCAGCACAAACTGGTCGCCCACCGCCAATTCGCCATCGGCGTGATCGACCACCAAATGTTCATCCAGCCCCAGGGCACGGCGCAACACGTTGCTTAATTCGGGATGTGGCCAGGTATGGTCTTCGGTGAGTTGAGTGAGCACGCCGGCGCGCCACAAGTAGGCGCGCGAATCGCCCACATGACCGAGGTAATAACGGCTGCCGCGCAAGACCAAGGCCGTCAAGGTGGTGGCCATGCCGGCGTATTCACGATTTTTTCGCGCTGTCGCCAGCAGCCAGCGATTTGCGGCAGTCAGCACGGTGTCAAATGACTTGGCCACGCCCCAGGTATCTGGCGTGGCGAAATAATCATTCAGCAAATTACGCACGGCATATTCCGCCGCCTCGCGTCCCTGGGCATGACCGCCGACGCCATCGGCCACGGCCAGCAGCATGCCTTTGGCATCCAGCTCATCACCTTCGGGCGTTGCCGCGCCGACGTAGTCCTCATTACGGCTACGCAGCCCGGTCAGCGTCGAGTGGGCGATATCGACCTGCAATGCGCTCATATTCTCAGGACCTGATCAAATTCGGGCAGCCGTCATGGTCGCCGCGCCCCAGGTCGTGCGCCAGCGCGTCTTCACTGAGGTCAGGCCAACCAACGCCGCAATCGCAAGTGCGGCGAAAATCAGAAAACCCGCCTGGTAGCTGCCCGTGATCTGCCGCGAGTAGCCCAGTGACGAGGCCAACCAGAAACCACCCACACCGCCCGCCATGCCGACCAGCCCGGTCATGACACCGATCTCTTTGCGAAAGCGCTGTGGCACCAACTGGAATACCGCACCATTGCCCATGCCCAGGGCGAGCATGGCCAGCACAAAGACGCTCAGCGCCATCCATGCCTGCGGCAAACCAACGCTGACGATGCCAAGAAAAACCACCGCCAACGCATACATGGCCGTCAGGCTCCGGATACCGCCGATACGGTCAGCCACGCCACCGCCAATCGGCCGCACCAAAGAACCGGCGAACACACAGGCGGCGGTGAAGAAACCTGCCGTCTTTGCATCCAGCCCGTATTGCGTATTGAAATAAATGGTCAACGACGACGCAAGGCCGACAAACCCGCCAAACGTCACCGCATAGAAAAACATGAACCACCAGGCATCTTTATCCTTGAGTACCGAGAGGTATTCACCCAAACGCTTGGGCGGCGGACACTCCGGCGCATCCTTGGCCATGACAAGATAAATCACAAAGACAACCGCCAATGGCGCCAGCAAAATGCCAAACACATTGCTCCAGCCATAAGCGGCGGCCAGGCTGGGCGCAAGCAATGCGGCCAGCGCCGTGCCGGAGTTTCCCGCCCCCGCGATACCTAATGCCTTGCCTTGGTGTTCCGCCGGATACCAGCGCGAGGCCAATGGCAGCGCCACGGCGAATGAGGCGCCCGCCACACCCAGAAACAGGCCAAGCACCAAGATTTGCACATAACTGTGAATACCCATCTGCCAGGCGTAAAACAGCGCGACCATGACAACCACCTGCCCAATCGCGCCGGTCAGCTTCGGTTTCAGGTGATCCACCATGAGCCCCATGAACAGCCGCAACACGGCGCCGGCCAGCACCGGTGTCGCCACCATCAAACCGCGCTGGGCGTGGGTGAGCTGCAAGTCCTGTGCAATCTGCACACCGAGCGGGCCGAGAATGACCCAGACCATGAAGGCCAGGTCAAAATAAAGGAAGGCGGCCAGCAGGGTCGGCGTATGCCCGGATTGCAAAAAACTTTTTTTGTCCATGATGATCCTTGGGTTCGGTTGCTTTTGGTGACGAACAGCCATGCCCCCAAAATTTGTTGTGCCGGGTAACACTTAGCAGCAGGCCTCATGCCAGGCATGCACAAGACTTGGAACTCTTTCCCCAAGCAATGACCTAGATGAAAAGTCGGCGCTGGGGATACGGTAAGGCCATCTCTATTGCAGCGCAATAGAGCGTATGTACGACAGGCGCACCGGAATAAGGTAAGGCGCGCCTGTCGCAATGCATTTTTAAATCAAAACTTCGCTTCGCCCCACAGCCACACCTTGTCGGTATCCACTGAGAAAGTTTTCGCGTTATAACTGGCGTATTTGATACCCACCAGATATTTTTTGGCGACAGGTTTTGTGGCCTGGAAATCCCATTCCGTGCCGTACCGCGCACTGCCTTGGTCGGCACGGTAGTCGTGATAGATCGCGTCCAACTTCACGCCATACAACGCACTGCCCACACCGAGGTAAGCATCCTTCAAGCCATTCACCGGCGTTGCCAGAAACATGTCTGCCCAGCCGTTGAAGGCATGCAAGGTGGCCAGCGGGGTCTGAAAGCTCTTCGCGCCGTTACCCTCAAGAAGCTCATAACCCAGCTTCACGCTATGTACGCCTTTACTCAAACCTGCTTCGAGAAAACCATAATCCACGCTGTAATCCGCCGGGTTTTTCTTGTAGTCCGACTGCGATGCATACTCGGCGGTATAGAGGAACTTCATGCCATCTGCAATCGCGGTATCGCCCTTGAAGCGCAAACCCCAGGTTTGTATCGAACTGGCAGCGAAATCAGCATAGTCGAGCAAATAGCCATAACCCACGATTTCGCCAACGCTCCAGCCTTTGTAGCTGACGTTAAGAATCGGCGACTTCATTTTTGCGTTGCCAGTGTTGGCGAATGTGGTTGTGGGAAATTTGGTCTGGTCGCTGAACACGCGGTTGGCGTTATAAATGTAGCCCGCCGTAATCGTCGTCGCAGGCAGGGACTTATTGACCACCGTAAACCCGTCGAATGTCTGCTCATTCTGCCGCCAGCCAACGTTACCGATAAAGCGCTGGTTATCCAGCACGATGCGCTGGCGGCCGTATTTCAGTTTGGTGCCGGGAATGCCTGAGTAGCTCAGGTAAGCCTGATTGACCTCGGTAAACTCGGGATCGGCAATGATGGAGTAAGCCGTCTTGCGATTGGTCGTGCTGTTGTAATTGTCCGTGCCCAGCACGCTCAAATGCTCGCCTTCCAGCATCACGCCAAAACCTTTGAACTCACCTGTTTCGTAACCAAACCGTAGGCGCAGGGTTGAAGCGTTCGCCGCCTTGAGCACATTCTCCTGGCTCACGCTCTCGTAACGGTAGCGGGCCTCCAGCGAGGGTTTGCCACCCATCAGCGCGTCGGAAAAACTGTCTCCCGCAACGGCGGGTAATGCGATGAGGGACAACGAGAGCGAAGCGGCGTGCGCCAGTTGGTTTGAAGTCAGTAATGAGCGGCGTGACATAGAAGGTTCTCCAGAAAACTAATTGATAAATAAAAGTGAAAATATTTAAGCGTCAGGCCGCCTTTTTCAGTTGCTTGCGGTAGAGGAACTCAAATACCGCCGCGCGGTAAGCGGCGAATTGGCTGTCTTCGGCAAGTGCCAGGCGGTCGCGCGGACGCGGCAGATCGACGCTGACAATTTCGCCGACCGTCGCCGCCGGGCTGTTGGTCATCATCACGATGCGATCCGACAACAACACCGCTTCATCAACGTCGTGCGTCACCATCACCACCGTGGCGCCGGTCTTCGCGATGACGCCATTCATTTCATCCTGCAGGCTGGCGCGGGTCAGCGCATCCAGTGCGCCGAAAGGCTCATCCATCAGCAGGATGCGTGGCTCCATGGCAAACGCGCGGGCAATGCCGACACGCTGTTTCATGCCGCCGGAAATCTCGTGTGGATATTTATCCAGCGCGTGCTCCATGTGCACCATTTCCAGCGCAGCGGCGACCCGTGCGACGAGTTTCGACTTGCGCTCCTTGCGCCCGAAGACGCGCTCGACAGCCAGCATCACGTTTTCCGCGCAGGTCATCCAGGGCAGCAGCGAGTGGTTCTGGAATACCACGGCGCGCTCCGGTCCCGGCCCGGCGATTTCCCGGTTATCACACAGCAGCACGCCACTGGAAGGCAGTGTCAGGCCGGCGATCAGGTTGAGCAGCGTGGATTTGCCGCAGCCCGAATGCCCGATCAGCGCCACCACTTCGCCTGGGCTGATGGCCAGGTTGATATCGCGTAGCGCAACAAACTTGCCTGTTTTCGTATTGAAAGTCTGGCCGACGTTTTCGATTTTGACGATGGGTTTCATTGGGGCGTCCATAATGCCTCCTCAACGTGTTTCGTAAGTAAACCGCCTGGCCAGCAAGAGCAGCATCTGCTCCAGCACGAACCCCACGATGCCGATGACAAAGATGGCGATGATGATGTGCTCCACCTTCAGGTTGTTCCACTCATCCCACACCCAGAAGCCGATGCCGACGCCGCCGGTCAACATTTCCGCCGCGACGATCACCAGCCAGGCGGTGCCAATGGACAGGCGGATGCCCGTCAGCATGTAAGGCAGCACGGCCGGGAACAGAATCTTTGTAATCACCTTGTCTTCCGGCAAACCCAGCACACGCGCGACGTTCAGGTAATCCTGCGGCACGCGGCGCACGCCCTCTGCGGTGTTGAGAATCATCGGCCAGATGGAGCAGATGAAAATAGTCCATGTCGCCGCCGGGTCGGCGCGCTGGAACACCAGCAAGCCAATGGGCAGCCAGGCCAGGGGTGAGACCGGACGCAGCAAACTGATGAGGGGATCGAGCATGCGGTTCATGAAGGCAAAGCGGCCGAGTACAAAGCCGAGCGGAATGCCCACCAGCGCGGCAAAGCCGAAGCCGATGCCCACGCGCCGCAACGAAGACAGCACATTCCAGCCGATGCCCTGGTCATTCGGGC
>JBAQUE010000224.1:0-8369 GCA_049297315.1 Rugosibacter sp. | reverse complement strand
TACGCTCGATCTCGGCGCGTACATGAATGTTCTGATTGGTCGGCGTGCTGCTCAGGCTGGGGTCGAGCTTGGTGACGCCGGGCGGCGGGTAGGCCGGCGGGCTGACAGGCGTTGGCGGCGCCACCGGATTGCCGGGCGGCGGGCGCAGGGCAGGCGGCGCGGGCAACTGGCCATGCACGTTGTCGTCCTGTTCCGCATACATCTTGCAGATATTGTCGGTATCGCAAAAACTGGGGGATCGGCAGTTTGCGTCAGTCACACAGGTATAGCCGGTGCTGATCGGCGCGTTGCTGCCCCAGTATAGGAGGGCAATATGGCCACCTGCGTAGTTGGGATCCGCCCGGCCGTTGTTGAGGGTGTCCAAGGCCGTGCCACCGCTGGCGCGCGAAGGATCGAAGCCATTGGGCAGAAAAGGTGGACGGCTGCGGAAATCGCGTCGCGTGTCGAATTCCACGCCGATTTTCGGCGCGGCGATGAATGGCGTGCTGCCGTTGTTGCCGGAATAACCCAGATGTTGGCCGGCGGCGCCGCAGACGCTGGCCGTGTTGCGGTCGCCGTCGATGGCGGCAAAGATAAACCCCGGACCGGGCGAGCCGGTATTCGAGATGTTGAACAGGAAATAACTGCGCACGCCACTACCCGTGGTGTGGAAGTCTTGCCAGGCGCAACCGAACAGGGCGGCGGCGTTGGCAGCCCCAACCGCGCCTCTCGTGACATTCAGGCTGCCCAGCGTCAAGGTGCGGCTGGCGGCGTCATAGCCGGAAAGCTGGCCGCGTCCGAGCGATGTCAGCGTGGTTGATTCGACGGATGTGAAACTGGCCCCGGCCGGGATGCAGCGGAGGATGTCCTGGTATTCCGGCGCAGTCGCCGTTACGCGGGAAAACAGGCTTGCGCCGGCATAGCTTGCGCCGGCTGTCGTGAAACTGTTGGCATTCGGCACTTCAAGGTAATTCAGCGGATCGGCCTTGTCTGCCGCAGTGATGCGCACCTGGTTTGCCTTATTGCGCTGGCTGGCGAATACCAACACGGCGGGACAGGTCGTTGCAGGCGTGGTGCCATCAATTGTCACAGTGCAGTTGCCGGCGCATTTGGCGACGAACAGTTGGTCTTGGTAACTGCTGAAATATTTTTGCGGATCCTGGCTATCGTCATAACACGGGTTGCTGGCGAGCGGATGTGCCGAGGTGGCGACACCGATGTCGCGCAGGCAGTCGGCCATGCGGTCGAGCATGCTGTTGATGTCAAGGCGGAACAGCGAGGATTTGCGCAAGGTGGCAAACAACAGCTCGCTGGTGAGCGTAAGTCCCTTGTCGTTGGCGGCGGGGGAGCAGGTGACGCCTGGCGAACAGCCGCCCGGCCAGAGGGTGTTGTCGCCGGCCTGCTGCACCACGCCTTGCACGGAGAGTGCTTTGGGGGTGGCCGAGGTGTTGCCGCTGGCGGCATTGGTCGCGGTGGCGAAATAATTGGTGGCGCCGCCCAGCGTGGCGGCCGTGCCGGGGTCGAGATAATTGCGTGCATCGTAGTTGCCGCCGCATTCGCTGACAGTATCGACCGTTGAGTTATTGCGATTTTGCCCGGATAGCGGCGGCCCCGGTGAAAAGATAATGGCGATGGGACGGTCATGTGTTGAAGCGAGCGCGCTTTGCATTGTGGTATTGCCGTTAGCGACCACGATGTCGAGTTGGCCGAGGGTGTCCCAGTTCATCGGTGTTATTTTCTGAACGCTTTGATGACTACCGGAGACGATGTACCACAGGCATTCGCCGTTGCTGTCGCGCAAGGGGCCCGTACCTAGCTTGCGCCAGGGGAAACGCCCGATTACTGTGAAATTTAGGCCATTACCAGCAAAGTTGGCTGCATTACATCCCTCAAGTCCGCCGCAGATAGAGTCACCATTGTTGTTGTTGCGCGACTTACCCAGGTCAGGCAAGGGAAGATAGCCATACATGTAAATTGGTACTTTGGTGTTTGGGTCAGGATTGATTTCACGATATTGCAGCGCATATCCGATCAATGCCTCGCGCGCCTGCGCCAACGCCGCATCCGTTTGCCGCTGGCGGTAGGCCTGCATGAACTCAGGCGACAGGTTGGATACCAGAAAGGCCAGCGCGCCCATCACCAGCAGGGCGACCAGGGCGATCAACACAAAGCCGTGCTGGGCGCGCCGTTGCATTGTGCTACCCCGTTTAGCGCCGGCTGGCCGGCGTCTTGACCGCGCCGCCGCCGAGCCGGTCGTTGCGTTGGCCGGTGGCGCGGTTGATGGCTTCGCCGACCTTGATCTGGGTGGGCGCTTCTTCGCCGGGGGCGAGTTGTGCGCGGCCTGGATTTTGGGGCGTGAGGCGCACGCTGACGCCGGTCCGTGCCGCATCGTTTTCTTCATGCGCGCGGCCATTGATCCAGACGGTGGATTTGCCGCTGGAGCGTTGCACCACGCCATCCAGGCTCATGGTTTCGCCTTCCAGCGATTGCGTTTCCTGGATGTTGGAAACACGCTGGCGTTCGAGAAGCAGGCGTTTTTCAGGGGTGAAGAAGAGGCGGCCGAGGCTGGCGGTTTGTTCGGCTTGCGCGGGCAGGGTGGCGCAGGCCAGCAGCAGGATGCAGCAAAGCGAGGCGAGGCGGTTCATGCGCCCTCCTTGAAGGTGATCCATTCGAGGGTGCAGTCGGCGTTGAGTTGCGCGCTGGCGCTGTGGTCAATCTTGCAGCCGCGCACCTGGATCAGCGCCGGCGCCGTGGCGCGCAGGTCATCCAGCATGCTGAGCAGTTCGCCTTCGTGCAGCAGCAGCATATGCAGCCGCATCTGGCTGGCCATGATGGTAAAGCCGCCGGCTGCGGCGCCGCCAGGGAGGATGGCGGCATCGACCGGACGCTGCGGCGCGAATTCGTAGTCGAACTGCGAAATGCGTCGCGCAGCCTTGATGCGGCCGATGGCCTCTATCCAGTCCAGGCGTTGTTCGGCGCCGATGATGCCGCGGTTCTTGAGCATCTGAAAGCGGGTGATTTTCTCGCGCAGTTCATGTTCTTCGCCGCGTGCGCGGGAGATTTTGCTGTCTATTTCCTTGTCCGCCGTCGTAGCGGTGGCATAGGCCTGTGCGGTTTGTTTTTGCAGGGTTAGCGTGAACCATACGGCGCCGCCCGCCACCAGCAGGCTGAGGGTGAGGAAGAGCAGCGCCCATTGCAGGCGCTGGAAGTCTTGGCTGGTGAACTTCATGGCTTCCTCATAAGGGGCGGGCAATCAGCAGGGAAAACTGCGGCGCCAAGCCGCTGCGCTCATTGCCTGCTTCGGTGAGGCTTTTCAGCGCTTTGCCAGATTCGGCATCGAAGGGCATGGCGAGTATCTGCACCGTGGTCTGCGGGTTTTGCAAGCGTGCGGCGAAGGCGTCGATGAGGTTTTTCTGCGCGCGCAAGTCAGCATTCAGCCCGGGCGGCAGTTGCGCCTGGAGCTTGAGCACGGTCCACGCCGTCGCCCCGTTGGCGTTGTCCGGCGCCGTGTTGCCAGCGCCGACTTTCTGCGTGCCAGCGGGAGCTTTGTCGAGACTGGGGGATATTTCCCAGTCGAGGCTGAGCAGTTCCACCTTGGGCGTGTCATTCAGCGCCTGGCTCAGGTGGATGAGCAGCGGCTCCAGGCCGGGGTTGTGTTTTTGCAGTTCTTCATAGCGGCCCATCATGGCGCGCAGGTTGTCAGGCGAGATGCTGGCCTGCGGCAGGCTGCCCAGTAACGCGTTGTAGCGTTGCGTGGTAAGCGCAGTATGCGCTTGTATGGCGCTAGTTTGCTGCTGTTGCGTATGCGCTTCAAAAAGCGTCTTGGCGGCGAATGGCAGTCCGCTGGCCAGCACGACTAGGGCGGCGGCAGTCAGCGCAAAGCGCATTTGCCAGAGGTGGTAGAAGCGCCGCTCTGCCGCCGGAGCGAATTGCTGTGCCGGTGTTTTCCGCGCCAGCTCGTGGATCAACAGCGTGTCGGTGGTGAGTTCGCCGGTGCGGTTGGCGAACTTGTCGCGCCGCGCGGTGGCCGCCAGGTCGATAAATTCGAAAATGATCTGGTCGCTGCCACGGCAGTATTCCTGGATGACCGGCTGTTGTTCTGCGGATGCCAGGATCACCGTGCGCAGGGTGCTGCCAGCTCCGATAAGGCGCTGCCCGACCAGGTATTGATAGGTCTTGAACGTCTCATTGGCGCTGGTACGGGCGATTTCTGTCGGGCTATGCGTGGCGAGTGACGTGAGGCGCGAAAAGCGCAGCTTGCCCTGGTCAAAAAAGCTCTGGCGGACACCGCCGGTGGTCAGTGTGATCAGCAGCATGGGTTCTTGCCCGCTTAGCCAGGGCGGCGCGCAGGTGGCGAGAACCAGGGTCATCGAATACACGCCAGCGAGGATGTTGCCGCCTTGGCGCAAGGCGTCCAGCCAGGGCGCCAGTCCATCCGGCCGCGTCAGCGCCATGAAGAGTATTTTTTCATCGCGCCGCCCGCTGCTGGCTCGCCCCAGCGAGAGCGTGGTGCTCAACGGCGTGCCGTAGAAATACTGGCCCAGCCGGCGCGTGATGAGTGCATTGCGGTCGCCGCCCTGGACATAGGGAATGTCTTC
Organism: Rugosibacter sp.; assembly: GCA_049297315.1. Classification (GTDB taxonomy): domain Bacteria; phylum Pseudomonadota; class Gammaproteobacteria; order Burkholderiales; family Rhodocyclaceae; genus Rugosibacter. The sequence continues at coordinate 3,792 of JBAQUE010000224.1, read as the reverse complement.
GAGTTGAAAGCCTTCTTCGGCGACATCGGCCAGCAGATAGAACAGGCTGGAACGGTGTTGGCCAAGATAGGCGGCAAAGGCCGCCAGGCCCTCCGGGTTGGGGGCGAATTCGCTTTCGGCATCGACGCCGCCTGCCGCCATATAAGCGGTGATGCGGACGCCATCAAACAGGAGAATGCGCTTGCTGGCCATCAGGTTTTCATCTTGGTGATGATGTCGTAGATCGGGCCGAGCACGGCGAGCATGATCCAGCCAAGGATGAGGCCGATGATCACCGTCATGACAGGCTCGATCATGGCTTGCACTTTTTCGATGGATTCGCGTACATCGCGGTTGTAAAAGTAACTCACATTGGTCAGCGCCTCATCCAGCGCGCCGGTGTTTTCGCCGACACGCAGCATGCGCAGCACCAGCGGCGGAAACAGGTTAACTTCCTGGAAGGCGATGGTGACATTCTGCCCTTCGGCTATCAGGTTGCCGACGCGTTCCAGCCCTTCCTTGATGACCACATTGCCGACCACCTCTTCGGTGGTCTTGATCGAATCAAGGATGGTGATGCCCGAGCCGTACATCATGGCGAACACGGAAGCAAAACGCGACAGGATGATTTTTTTCAGGATGCTGCCGATCCACGGCAGGCGCAGCTTGAGGTCGTCGAAGCGGCGATGCGCGGCGTGGTTGGTTTTTACCAGGAAGGTGATGATTGCCGTGGCAATGATCGGCAGGCCGAGGACGAGATACCAGTAATTGACGAAAAATTCTGAGGTGGCGATGAGTATCCTGGTTTGTAATGGCAGTTCCTGGCCCATGTTGCGGATGAAGCCGGCCATTTTGGGCACCAGGTAAATCATCATGAACATGACCACCGCGACGACCACCGTGCCCAGGAAGGCCGGGTACATGATGAGCTTCTTGGTATGCGCGGCCAGTTCATCCTGCCATTTGAGCGATTCGAGCAGGTTGCCCAGCACTTCCGGCAGGGAGCCGGTTTCTTCACCGGCGCGGATCAGGCTGACCATTACGCCATCAAAGATTTTCGGGTGTTCGGCGAGGGCCTGCGAGAGCGTCTTGCCGCCTTCGATGCTTTCTATCATGCCGGCGATGACTTCGCGGAAGGCCGGGCTTTCCAGGCTGTCGCGCAGGTCGCTCAGGCTTTCAATCAGCGGCACGCCGGCGTGCGCGAGCTGTTCGAGATGGAAACAGAATGTGATCAGTTCGGGCCGGGTGATACGGGTGCGGTTGAAGGCGGCGCCTTGCTTGATCTGGCTGCCATTGATGAAGTCCATGTCCATGCGCTTCAGGCGCATTTCGAGGTCGATCAGGTTGATGGCTTCAAGCCGTCCCAGGGCAATCTTGCCGTTCAGGCTCATGGCCTTGTAGTTGTAGAGCGCCATGATTGCCTTACATGCGCTCCGTGAGGTCTACTACCCGGCCGATTTCCTCGATGGAGGTGGAACCATCGCGTACCCGGCGCAAACCATCTTCGGCCAGCGAGCGGAAGCCTTTGGCAAGCGCCATGGCGTGGATTTCGCGCAAGCCTGTGCGGCGGCTGATGAGGTCGTCAAGATCGGCATCTATGCGTAGCAGTTCCATGATGGCGATGCGCCCGTGATAGCCCTGCTGGCTGCAGTGGTCGCATCCGGCGGCGCGGTAGAGGACAGGCGCCGGATGGCTTTCAGGAATGCCCAGCAGCCTCTTTTCGTGCGCCTCGGCGGGATAGGATTTGCGGCAATGGGTGCACAATTTTCGCACCAGGCGCTGGGCGATGATGCCGATGATGTTGCCGGCCATGATGTCGGGCAGCACGCCGATGTCCAGCAGGCGTGGTATTGCGCCCAGCGCCGAATTGGTGTGCAGCGTGGAGTACACCTGGTGGCCGGTCATCGCTGCGCGAAAGGCCATTTCGGCGGTGTCAGCGTCGCGGATTTCGCCGACCAGGATGATATCCGGGTCCTGACGCATCATCGAGCGGATGCCGTTGGCGAAATCGAGTTTGGCCGATTCGGCGACCGAGGTCTGGCGGATCATGCTCATCGGGTATTCGACCGGGTCTTCGAGGGTCATGATATTCACGCCCTCGGTATTGATGTGGTTGAGCACCGAATACAGCGTGGTGGTTTTGCCGCTGCCGGTGGGGCCGGTGACGAGGATGATGCCTTCCGGCCGCGCGACCATCAGCTTCAACAGGTTGAGCTGGTAATTTTCCAGCCCCAGCCCGTCCAGCGGGACGATGCCTTTTTTGCGGTCGAGGATACGCAGCACGATGTTCTCGCCATGGATGGTGGGTTGCGCCGCAACGCGGAAATCAATGCTGTCGCCGCTGATGTTGAGCGAAATGCGGCCATCCTGCGGCGCGCGTGTCTCGGCGATGTTCATGCCGCTGATGACCTTGATGCGCACGGCCATCGCCGCCCAGTAGGATTTGTGCAGGGCGCGGATCTGGCGCAGCATGCCATCGATACGGTAACGGATGCGCAGGAAGCTGGCTTCCGGCTCGAAGTGCACATCGGAGGCGCCGTTCTTGACGGCGTCGGTGAGCAGCGCATCAATCAGGCGCACCACCGGCTGGCTGTATTCGTCGAGCGAGGTGGACAGGGTGTGGTAGTCAATCTCGCCGGTTTCGATTTCGTGCAGGATGCCGTCGATGGACAGTTCGTGGCTGTAGTACTGGTCGATCGCATGGGTGATTTCCGATTCGCCGGCGAGCAGGGTGTCAATCTGCAGGTCGGAGTGGATCAGTGCGCGCAGCTTGTCCAGCGCGACGACATCATTCGGGTCGGCGATGGCGATCCTGAGTGATTTCTCGGCGCGTGAATAACTCAAGCCGAGCAACAGGTGGCGTTTGGCCAGGTCACGGGGTATCAGGTGGATGGCTTCCGCATCAATGATCGAATTGGCAAGATCAATCGATTCATGGCCCAGCGATTCGGCAAGCGCGTCGCGCAGGGCGGCTTCCGAAACAAATCCCAAGGTGACCAGCAGGCGGCCTATCGGCTGGTTGGATTTCATCTGCTCCAGCAAGGCGATGCGCAACTGGTCCTCGCTGATGATGCCTTGCGTGATCAGTATCTGTCCAATGCGCCGGCGCTGGGTGGCGGGAATGGCTTGTAGTTTCATACGCCTGGCATTATGCGGCATTTTTTGCGGTGGTCAATGAAGCTATGGCGACGGTGCGGTGTGGCGCTTGTGGTGTGCGCGAAGGGGTCAAGGTTGCAGGGCATGCAGGCGGGCGGTGACTTGCGCCTTGTCGAATCCGGACGGCCGCGTTTGCGCGGCGGCCAGGGCCTGGGCGTAATACTGCGCCGCCAGCCGGGGTTGGTGGATATGTTCGAGGCTGATGGCCAGGTTGTACAGGATGTCGGGGTTTTCCGGCTCGGCGTTGTAGGCGCGGAAATAGGCTTGTTGCGCTTCGTTCCAGCGGCCTTGTTTGGCATACAGGTTGCCCAGCGAAAAATCTGGTGCGGCAAGTTCCGGCTGTCCAGAAACGCCCGAAGACGGATTCAAAGATTCAAACGCGGCGGCCAGCGCCTTGAGGCGGCTTTCGGCCGCCGCTGGATCCATCTGGCTGCGGAGGTTGATCAAGGTGGCCATGGCCGTGGCATCCTGCGGGTTGGCTTCGAGAATTTTCTGGTAACCGGCGGCGGCCTGGTCGAGTTGCCCCTGGCGTAGCGCAATGGCCGCCAGGCCATGCATCGCGTCGGTATTGCGCGGGTCGGCTTGCAGGGCGCGGGTGTACTCGGCCTGTGCGCTGGCGAGATCCCCCCGGTTGAAGGCATCATAACCGCGCATCAG
>JBAQUE010000223.1:0-8002 GCA_049297315.1 Rugosibacter sp. | reverse complement strand
TTAAATCCGGTTGGTTCGGTTTTGGTTGCCATGTATGGCGCCAACATCGGCGAGGTTGGCATTCTGGATATTGAGGCGGCGACCAATCAGGCGGTATGCGCCTGTAGAACATATACCGCTTTTGATGAGCGATATTTGCTCAATCTGATTGCATCGTTAAAACCATATTTCATTTCGCAAGGGGCCGGTGCTGCTCAGCCGAACATATCGAGAGAAAAGATTGTTGCAACGCCATTTCCACTCCCCCCTCTCCCCGAACAACACCGCATCGTCGCCAAAATCGACCAGCTCATGATGCTATGCGACACGCTGGAACAACAGATCGACGCCGCCACCAGCAAGCAAACCGAATTGCTCAATGCCTTGATGGCGCCGGCGTGAGCGAGCGCTATGCGCCTGAAATCAGTCTTCGTCAGCCAATACAAAAACCTCAAGAACTTCACGCTGGGTTTCGACGGCGCGAGCTTCATCGATGTGTTTGTCGGCAAAAACGGTAGCGGCAAGTCGAATCTGTTTGAGGCTCTGATCGAGATTTTTCGTCACCTCTATGAGTTTGACAACAAGGGAGAAATCGGCTTCGAGTACACCGTCAAATATGAAATCAGTGGAACGGAAACGGAGATTGCCTGGAGAGCTGGCAAGCTCAGTGTCAATGGCAAAGCGCGCAAGACCATTGGCGATACATCGCTTCCCGACAATGTCCTGATCTATTACTCCGGCCACAACGACACCGTGTCCGGTGTGGTGCAACGATACGAGGCGGATTTCAGCAAGCGCATCAAAGGCGCCAACTCTAACGAAAGTCGTCGCTTTATCGGTATCGGGTCGGAATACAAGCAACTGCTGCTGGCGGTTTTGCTGGCCCAGCCAGCGGAAAACAGAGCCCGACAGTTGGTGGGGGGGGAAGTCACAGGGGAAGTCACAGGGGAAGTCGAACGCCTGTTACGCGCCGTGGTTGGCGAGATGTCTCGGCAGAAAATCCAGTCTGCGCTTGGTCTGAAAGGAGAAGAGCACTTCCGCACGGCCTATCTCAAGCCGGCTTTGGAGATGAGGGTGGTCGAGATGACGCTGCCTGACAAACCAACTAGCAGCAACCAGCGCTATCGCCTGACTGCCCTCGGGCAGCACTGGCTGGATACGCATCCCGGTGGCGGCGCAGGTTAAAAACCGGAGGGATGAGCCATGGCCGTTGAGTCACTTCCCAACTTCACCCGCCCCGCCCTCCAGCGCTGGGAGTCGATCCCCGCCGATATCCGCCAGCGCCTGCTGGCCAACGTCTGGTGCGGGCAATGCCGCCACGAGGTGACGATCACCAATTTCAGCGGAACCATCAAGGGTGGCGATCTGCTGCTGGTAGGCAAGTGTGCCGAGTGCCACAGCGACGTGGCGCGAGTGATCGAAGGGGCGTGAGTTAACTGCACGCCACCAGTACCTTAAAGCCCAGACTTGCTCCGGGCTTTTTTATTTACCCGCAAACGCCCTGTACTGGCGGGGTTTTTCGGGTAGTGCGAGTTTCGTTGATCGCTCACCCTAATGGATAGCGTCAGGGTCATGGCCAAAAGGGTCGTCAGCGAGTTGCTGCAACCGTTCCAGGTTGGCGTGAATGGCAGCAGTGCGGGCGAGGTAGGCGTCGAGAGCGGCTTGCTTGGCGTTCATCGTGGGCTCCGTGATGTGATTGACGACCCAGCATGAACGCGCTTTTCAACCAGGAAGCCAAGCTATTCTTTGCCGATTCCTCATTGTGGCGCCAAAATGGCGACAGTGATACACTGAAAGCTCGAACGATTGTTGGAGGTTGATATGGGTACCGCAGTTGCCAAGCAAGACCGCATCGGCGCCCGGGTTCCGCATGAGGTGTACGAGACGCTTTGCCGTGCCGCCGAGCTGACCGGCGCGACGGTCAATCAGTTTCTAGTGCAGGCCGCGCTCAAGGAGGCCCAGGAAGTCATCGAGCGCGAGGAGGTCATCCGCCTCAGCCCGCGCGACTGGAACTGGTTGCTCGACTTGATGGAAAGCCCACCCAAGCCGAACGCAAAACTGAAAGCTGCCCTGAAGCGTTACCAGAAGGCCAAGCGAGACGATGCAGGTACTGCCTTTAACTGGGAGCCATGACCGGCAGGCGTTCGACTGCGGTCGCCAGGAACTGAATGACTGGCTGCGGCAGGTTGCGCACCAGCATCAGGACAAGGGACTGTCGAAAACCTTCGTTGCCATCCGTGAAGAGGAACCGGCGTGTATTTGCGGCTATTACGCGATGACCTTGGCCGAACTGGAAAACCGGTATCTGCCGAATGCCTGGCGCAAGAAGCTGCCGCGCCGCATCCCCGGTGTGCGGCTGGGGCGGCTGGCGGTCGACCGGCAATACCAGGGCAAGAGGCTGGGGGAACTGCTGTTGATCGATGCCCTGACGCGGGCGCGGCGCATCTACGCCGAGGCGGGAGGGATTGGTTTGTTTGTCGATGCACTCGATGAGCAGGCGGCAGAGTACTACCGCCGTTTCGGTTTTCAGTCCGCACCGGATAATCCGCTGCTGCTATTCCTGTCGGCACAAGCCGAAGGCGAAGGACGCCCGAAGGGCGGTCCCGCGTAGCGGGATGCCGTCACGAGCGAAGCGAGGCGGCACAAAGGTCGCAGAACAAGAATGATTGAAGGGTGAGATGGCCAACAACAAAGAAAACGAACGGGCGGAACTGCACAAGACCATCTGGCGCATCGCCAACGATCTGCGCGGCAGCGTGGACGGCTGGGACTTCAAGACCTACGTGATCGGGATGCTGTTCTACCACTTTATCTCGGAGAACCTGACCGGCTAAAGTATTTGGTAGTACGCCAATTGCTCCTCCGATTCACTCATTGACCACTGAGCGCACTTCCCAAGTCACGGAAATCTCTGGCCGGTACCTCCTGTAGCAACTGCGTCCGCTTCATCACGTACCCCCTTCAGAGTAATATGACAATCGGATAGAATGAAAACTCGCAACAAATCGTTCTGTGCCGATTGCATGTCATCGTTTCGGGTATTACAATGAATATCTCAGTAATACAAAAGGAGTTATGCCATGTCGACGACACTTACCAGCAAGGGTCAGGTCACTATCCCCAAGCAGATTCGCGATGCGCTGAGTCTGACACCCGGCTGTGCGGTGGATTTTGCGGTCAATCGCGAAGGCGATGTCGTCATTCACAAGGTAGGAGCGAGGTCGAGTCGCAAGCCCGACCGCTTCGAGTCTGCCCGCGGTAAGGCCGACGTCAAATGGCGGACTGACGACCTGATGGCGCTACTGCGTGGCGAAGGCTGATGTTGCTGGTCGACACCAACGTACTGGTCGATGTTCTTGAGAACGATCCGGAATGGTCGGACTGGTCAATAGGCCAATTGCGCGCACAATCGAAAGTTCACCGGCTGGCGATCAACCCGATCATCTATTCCGAACTGTCGCTGACCTTTTCAAGCGTTGAGGCACTGGACAAAACTATCGATGAGCTTGGACTGGCAATGCTCGAGCTGCCTCGGCCGGCCCTGTTCCTGGCTGGCAAGGCCTTTGTGCGCTACCGCCGACAAGGTGGTACCAAAAACAACGTGCTTGCCGACTTCTTTATCGGCGCACATGCAGCCGTATCACGCTATCCGCTGCTGACCCGCGACACCCGTCGTTACAGTTCCTATTTCGCCGATGTGAAACTGATCGCGCCAAGCGTCTCCACATGAACAAATTGAAAACCGTCGAGGTATGTGGAGTCGATGGCAAGATCATCGATCGTTTTCAGGGCTTGATGAATCCTGGCGTATCTATTCCCAATGACATACGGCGGAAAACTTGACGGCATCTATCAGAAATGCGTCGGCTGCTGGGTGGCGCTGCCTCGACACGGGTGAGAAGGTGCTTCGCCGACAGGCCAATGGTCGCGCCAAGAAGCCGTAGCACCGCATCAATTTGATACCCGCGAACCCGCCCACGAGGCGGTTGGCATGCCCTGGCGGCACAAGGCTTCGCGGCAGTTATTTGTAGCGCTCACCACCAGAACACCAAAGCCCGGAGCCTATCCAGGTTGTTCTTTTCTCTTCTTGCCCAAGGACTTACGGAACGGCGGAAACATGCCGTTACAAGAGGCTTCAGGCGATTCATGAAACCATCACACACATGGCCCATCATAGCTACTCAGTGATGCAAGAGGAGGAAGAAAATGATTGGCGCCCTGGTTGAACTACTCAACAATTCTTATCAAAGCGGAAATCTGGCTCACGTGGAAGTCATTGCGCGCACCCTGTGTGCGGCAATCCCGGACGATGTGGTTTCATTGCAGATTCTCGGCCTGGCCTATCTTAAAACCGGGCGCACGGCCGATGCCCTGAAGCTGTTCCGCAAGGCTGACCGAAAAAACCGTCACACGCCTGACATCGAGCCCTTGGCTGATGGCGGCACGCAGCTTGAATCAGCCGCTACAGCTTGCTATCGGGAGGCCACGCGTAAGCATGCCGGGCTTGGCAGGCTTTGGTATGACTTGGGGATTGCATTGCTCAGCCTGAAGCGGCCCAGGCAATCCATTTGGGCGTTTCGTGCGGCGCTTGCCGCCCGCCCGGCATTTCCGGCAGCGCTCATGGCACTGGGGTCTGCGGGCATAAAAGTCGGCGATCATGATGCGGCACGTGATGGGTTTACAGGCTTGCTGGCCATCGAACCAGGCAACGCCATCGCGCTGCGCGGCCTGGAAAAGGTAACACTTTCGTCCTCATCCGCCGAAGACGCACCGGCATGACGCCCAGGCATTCCTGCAGGTGCCAATAACGCACTGTTCAGCAGTAAACTCCGGCAGCAATGACAAGATGCCCAGTCCATGGGCGCTGTTGCTTATCCCCGCAATTTCCGTTGCGGGTGACTTCTGGAGGAGTTCACCGATGAATATTGCCCAGCTTCTGGCGCGCAGCGCCAGCGTCTTTCCTCACCGTCCAGCCATCCAGCTGGGCGACCGTCTGCTGTTCGATTACCGCACGCTGGCCGGGCGCGCCGCCTGCATCGCGGGCTATCTGCGCAACACGCTCAGGCTCGCCGAGGGCGAACGTGTCGCGATCTTCATGACCAACAATGCGGAATACCTCGAAGTGCTCTACGGCATCCTGTGGGCGGGCCTGGTCGCCGTGCCGGTAAATGCCAAGCTGCATCCGCGCGAGGTGGTCTACATCCTGGAAAACGCCGAAGCATCCTGCCTGTTCGCCAGCGCCGATTTGCTGGCCGACAGCGCCTCGCTGACCGCTGGCATCCCTTCGCTCAAGCAGGTGTTCATGCCCGCCACGCGCGAATACGCCGCGATCCTGCAGGCAGCGCCGATCGCCATCCAGCACCGCGCGGCGGATGATCTCGCCTGGCTTTTTTATACCTCGGGCACGACCGGATTTCCCAAGGGCGTGATGGAAAGCCACCGCATGCTGCTGGCCATGACTGCGTGCTATCTCGCCGATGTCGACGCGGTGGAGGCTGCCGACTCGATTACCTATGCCGCGCCGCTCTCGCACGGCGCCGGGATGTGCAACTTTCCGCATGTGCTGAAGGCCGCGCGGCATGTGATTCCCGAATCCGGCGGCTTCGACGCGGCCGAGCTGTGCCATCTGGCCGCGCAGACCGGCCGGCTGTCACTGTTCGCCGCGCCGACGATGGTCAAGCGCGTGGTCGACCATGTCGCCGCCACGGGCGCCGATCCCAGCGGATTCAAGACCATCCTGTATGGCGGCGGGCCGATGTACCTGGAAGACATCCGCCAGGGGTTGGATGTCATGGGCAACTGCTTCGTGCAGATATACGGCCAGGGCGAATGCCCGATGGCCATCACCGCGCTTGCCCGCGAGCATCTCGCCGACCGCGCGCATCCGCGCTGGCTGGAGCGCATCGCCTCAGTCGGCGTCGCCCAGTCGCTGGTGGAAATCCGCATTACCGACAGCGAAGGCAAGCCGCTGCCGGCCGGCGAGACCGGCGAAATCCTCGCCCGCGGCGACGCCGTGATGTCCGGCTATTGGCGCAACCCGGAGGCCACGGCCAAAACCCTGCGCGACGGCTGGCTGTGGACCGGCGACATGGGCAGCCTGGACAGCGATGGCTTCTTGACGCTCAAGGATAGATCCAAGGACATGATCATTTCCGGCGGCTCGAACATCTACCCGCGCGAAGTGGAAGAAGTGCTGCTCAAGCATCCGGCCGTGCACGAAGTCTCGGTGGTGGGCCGCCCGGACGCCGAATGGGGCGAAGTCGTCATCGCCTTCGCCGTCGTCGGCGAGGGTGTGAACGCCGCAGCGCTGGATGCGCTATGCTTGGAACATATCGCCCGCTTCAAGCGCCCCAAGGAATACCACTTCATCGACAGCCTGCCCAAAAACAATTACGGCAAGGTGTTGAAGACCGAACTGCGCAAGCGGTTTCAGTAGGCTAAACATAGCAGTCAGCAGTATTTCTGTAGCTATCTGGCGAAGCAGATACTGACCAGCACAGTGATGCTTGATTGGCGCGACACCATGCTCTCCCTACCCATCCCGTGCCGGACTGACCGGGCGATAGTGAAATGCCAATAGATTCCACGCCCCGGCCCTGGTGGCTTGAGCCGCCAGGAGAAACAACCGAGATTACCGGCTTGTCCAGCACCGAGGCCGCAGCGCGACTGGCTCAGTACGGCCCCAACCTGTTCCGCGAACGGCAGAAAAAATCGCTGGTGCGCCAGTACCTCGCCCGCTTCAAGAATCCGCTGGTGCTGATCCTGCTCGCTGCCAGCGCGGTGTCGGCATTTACCGGGGAGCTGGCCAACTTTCTCATCATCAGCTGCATCGTGCTGCTCAGCGTCACGCTGGATTTTGTCCAGGAATACCGCGCCAATGCGGCTGCGGAAAAATTGCGCCAGTCGGTTTCCGTCCGCGTCAATGTGCTGCGCGATGGCCAACTGCTGGAGATTGCGGTAACCGAAGTCGTGCCTGGCGACATTGCGCTCCTGACGGCGGGCGACCTGATTCCGGCGGATGGCCGGGTGCTGGACGCGCGCGATTTCTTCGTCAAGCAGACGCTGCTGACGGGTGAATCCTACCCGGTGGAAAAACGCCCCGGCATGCTGCCTGATACGGCTACCGATTTGCAGGAGGCGACCAATGCGGTGTTCATGGGCACATCGGTGATCAGCGGCAGCGCCCGCATGCAGGTGGTGAAGACGGGGACGAGTACGGCCATCGGCGCCATCGCCGAGAGCATTTCGCGGCCGGCGGAGCCGACTTCTTTCGAGCTTGGCACCCGCCATTTCGGCATGCTGATCATGCGCCTGACCGTCCTCATGGTGATGTTCGTGCTGCTGGTGAATGCCTATTTCCACAAGCCCTGGCTGGAATCCTTCCTGTTCGCCGTGGCGCTGGCCGTGGGGCTGACGCCGGAACTGCTGCCCATGGTGATCTCGGTCACGCTCTCGCGCGGCGCGTTGCGCATGGCCAAACAGCACATGATCGTCAAGCGCCTGTCCGCGATTCAGGATCTGGGCTCGATGGATGTCTTGTGCACCGACAAGACCGGCACCCTGACCGAGGCGAAAATCCGCCTGGAAAAGCATGTGGATGCGCGAGGCCGGCCCAGCGGGCGGGTGCTGGAACTGGCCTATTTCAACAGCTTTTTCGAGACCGGCCTGAAAAGCCCGCTGGATGAAGCCATTCTTGCCCATCAGCACATCGAGGTGGGCGCCTGGAAAAAAATCGACGAAGTGCCTTTTGACTTCGAGCGGCGCCGCGTCTCGGTGTTGATCGACAACGGCGAGACGCGCTGGCTGGTAGTGAAGGGCGCGCCCGATGAAATTGTCGGGCTGTGCACGCATTACGAGACGGATGGTGCCGAACCAGGTATCGAACTGCGGCAGCAACCCCTGGATGACGCGGCGCTGGCAAACATCCGCGGCCAGCATCACGCGCTCGAAGAAGACGGTTTCCGTGTTTTGGGCATTGCCTGGCGCGAGGTGCCACGAGATCATCCCCATGCCGTGGTGAGCG
>JBAQUE010000222.1:0-10434 GCA_049297315.1 Rugosibacter sp. | reverse complement strand
CCATTCGGCATTATGGGCATGGTACGCCGGATGACTGGATGGAACGGAAAATCTATACGCCATTTAACAAGCTAGGTATTGTTTGTGCGTTCTTGATGGATGTTGCCATTTTTGGCATATGGCCGGGCATGTTGATTTGGCTGGTGCAGATGATCTGGATTCCATTCTGGGCAGCAGGAGTCATTAACGGACTTGGCCATTTCTGGGGATACCGTAATTTCGCCAGTGCTGACGCCGCAACCAATATTTTTCCGCTTGGTATCCTTATTGGCGGTGAAGAGTTACACAATAATCACCATACATTTCCTTCATCGGCGAAACTTTCAAACAAGTGGTATGAGTTCGATATTGGATGGTTTTATATTCGGTTACTTGAAATGATAGGCTGGGCACGGGTCAAGAAAATTGCACCCACACCACGTCTGGCTGAAGTGCGGCAAATAATTGATGTCGCCATGTTGCAGGCGGTGGTTACGTATCGATACGATGTTTTGGCCAAATATCTCAAGCACCTGCATCAAGTGGCTGGTGAAGAGTTTGTGCATCTCAGGATTGATACCCGGGAAGGCCGGGTAATAAAGACCTTGTTGGGCAAGGAAATGGAGATGCTGCCCATTGCGCAGCAAAAGCGCCTCGCTGCATTGTTGGATAAAAGTGACCGCTTGGCGCGGGTTTATGAGATGCGAAAAGACCTGGAAGCGTTATGGACCCGTTCAATGGCGTCGCATGAGCAACTGGCCAAACAGCTTGAAAACTGGATTGCTCGTGCAGAGCAGAGTGGTATTCAGCAGATGGAGGAGTTTTCGCTGCGGTTACGTAGCTATGCGGTCTGACTGAGTTTTCATCGCCATAAAAAAGCCCGCAACTGCGGGCGAGCCTGTCAGAGTGTCAGAGTTTGTGTGTGAGGCATAACATGTTGCAAAAGGAGCATGTATGCCAAGCAAGACGAGCAAGAAGAAACTGGCAGCGGCGCTGCCGACTATCCCGAAAGAAATCATTGACCAGTTTGTCAGCGGTACGATGACGGCGGAAACGGTGAATGCTGCCTCGATGGCCTTCAAGAAGAGAAGGCGCTGCTCGAACGTGCACTGGGCGCCGCAGCCATTACTTGGGCTACGCGCCTGGCGGGACAAGCCCGGAGACACCGCCAATCACCGCAACGGCGTGAGCACCGTGGGAAAGCCTCTTCCTGCCGCACACACGGAATTTCTGACACCCCTCTCCGGCTTTTTTATTGCATGGAGCAGATGCACCTACTATCTATTTCAGCTTTACTTCCTTGTAGGCAACGTGTTTACGTGCTTTAGGGTCGTACTTCAAGAATTCCAGCTTTTGTGGGGTTGTTTTCTTGTTCTTCGATGTCGTGTAAAAGTGCCCGGTACCTGCTGTCGATTCCAGCTTAATTTTTTCGCGTCCGCCTTTGGCCATGATGTGTTCCCCTAAATATTCTGGTTAGACGCGCTCGCCACGCTCGCGTAATTCAGCAAGAATGGTATCAATGCCGCGTTTTTCGATGGTGCGCAGACCGGCATTGGAAACACGCAGGCTGACAAAGCGGTTTTCAGCCTCGACCCAGAAGCGGCGATTGTGCAGGTTGGGAAGAAAACGGCGTTTGGTTTTATTGTTGGCGTGAGAGACATTGTTCCCCACCATTGGGGCCTTGCCCGTCACTTGACATACGCGAGACATAATATAGGTACTCCCAAAGGGAAATTTCGATAGCCGATGATTATATCAAGAATCACTGTGGAACCCAACTATTTTTAGATTAACCCGCGCTCCGCAAACGAAAATGGCTCTGTGCCGCTAGTGATGATGAAATGGTCGAGTACCTTGACGTCAATCAGGGCTAGAGTCTGTTTTAGGGTTGAAGTCAGCATTTGGTCGGCGCTTGAAGGCTCGGCAAGGCCTGATGGGTGATTATGTGCAAGAATGACTGAACCGGCATTACAAGCCAGTGCGCGTTTGACTACTTCACGCGGGTACACGCTGGTCTGGGTGAGCGTGCCGCGAAAAAGCTCTTCAGTCGCAATGAGGCGATTTTGCGCATCAAGCCACAAGGCCACGAACACTTCATGTTGCAAGCCACCCAAAGACAAGCGAAGCCAATCGCGAACCGCTTGTGGCGAAGAGAGTGCATTGCGCTCTTTCATGGGATTGACGAGCGTGCGGCGGGCTAATTCCAGCGACGCGCTGAGTAACGCTGCTTTAGCCGGGCCAATGCCAGACAGTTTGGATAGTGTCTGGCCGCTGGCGGAAACGAGTTGCGCCAAGTCGCCATCGAACTGGTCGAGCAAGTCGCGGGCGAGGTCTACCGCGCTTTTGCCCCGGATGCCGACGCGCAGAAAAATGGCCAGCAGTTCGGCATCGGAAAGTGCGGCAGCGCCTTTTTGCAGCAAGCGTTCGCGTGGTCGCTCGGCGACAGGCCAATCACGGATGGCCATAGTTTAGAATCCTTCTTCCAATGCTTGGCTGCGGGATTGTAATGTCATGAATGCTTTTTCGGGGAAACGCGTTGTGCTGGGTGTCACGGGCGGTGTGGCGGCGTATAAGGCTGCCGAGTTTGTCCGTTTACTGGTCAAGGCAGGAGCCCAAGTGGATGTCGTGCTGACCCAGGCGGGGAGTGAGTTCATTGGGGCTGCCACCTTTCAGGCGCTCACCGGTCGCCCCGTGTGGCAGTCGTTGTGGGATGAACGCATGGATAATGGTATGGCGCACATTGAACTGACGCGGGGGGCTGTGGCCATCTTGGTTGCGCCGGCGACCGCCCATTTTATCGCCCGGCTGGTGCATGGATTCGCGGATGATTTGTTGACCACCTTGTGTCTGGCGCGTGATTGCCCATTGCTGGTGGCGCCGGCAATGAACCGGCAGATGTGGGAAAACCCGGCCACGCAGCGGAATATGATGCAACTGAAAAATGATGGCATAAAGGTTCTTGGTCCGGCAAGCGGCGAGCAGGCATGTGGTGAAGTGGGCGATGGCCGCATGCTTGAAGCAACGGAACTATTTGATGATCTTGCTGCTTTCCTGCAGCCCAAGACCTTGGCCGGCAAGCGTCTTCTGCTGACGGCCGGCCCCACTTTCGAGCCGATCGACCCCGTGCGCGGATTGACGAATTCCAGTTCCGGAAAAATGGGTTTTGCGCTGGCCCGGGCATGTGTTGAGGCCGGCGCGGATGTCACGTTGATTGCGGGGCCAGTGATGTTGGCGACACCACGCGGGGCGCATCGGATCGATGTGCAGACTGCGGCGCAAATGCGTGAGGTTGCGCTGGCGAATTTGCCTGGGCAGGATGTATTTATCAGCGTCGCCGCCGTAGCGGACTACCGACCGACGATGATGTCTTTACAAAAAATCAAAAAGGGTAGCGATTCTTTCACGCTGATGCTTGAACCTACCACCGACATTCTGGCGGAAATTGCGGCGCGGCCTGATGCACCGTTGTGTGTGGGTTTTGCCGCCGAAAGCCATGATCTGGCCACGTATGCCGAAGCCAAACGGGTTTCCAAGAAGCTGGTGCTGGTGGTAGGCAAGCTTGTGCAGGATGGCTTGGGAACGGATACCAATCGCGTGATTTTGTTTGATGCCAGCGGTGCGCATCCCCTTCCGCTGGCGGACAAAATGGACGTGGCGCGTGGCATTGTGGCGCACCTGGCGACTTTGATGGGGAAGGAGACGCGCCATGCCAACAGTTGATGTGAAGGTGCTTGATGCGCGGCTGAAAGATGCGGCAGGTGATTACGCACCGCATTATGCGACGCCGGGTTCCGCCGGCATTGACTTGCGTGCCTGCATAGACGTCGCGATGAAAATCCATCCCGGTGAAACGATCCTGGTGCCTACCGGCATGGCGATTCATCTGGCGGATCCCGGCCTGGCGGCGATGATCCTGCCGCGCTCGGGTTTGGGCCACAAGCATGGCATTGTGCTCGGCAATCTGGTGGGTTTGATTGATTCGGATTATCAAGGCGAGCTGTTTGTTTCAACCTGGAATCGTGGTCACGAAACATTCACCCTCAATCCGCTTGACCGGTTGGCGCAACTGGTGGTGGTTCCTGTCGTCCAGGTCACTTTCAACGTGGTGAATGAGTTTGCCAGCAGTGAGCGTGGCACCGGAGGGTTTGGCAGCACTGGCAAGGCGTGATTTTCATGTTCATTCGCCGTCTTGCCAGCGCCGACTTTTTGATGCGGAGGCTATGCCATCGTTTCGTATAGCGGCAGGGTCAGGAATTCCGGGTAGTTGTCGGCCAGTGACATTTCCTCGAATATTTTCGCTGCCTGGTCGTAGGTTGCCGTGTTTTCTCCGCTTGCGGTGACTGCGGCTTTGACCTTCGCCAATTCCTCGGCAATCAAGTCACGCACCATGTCGGCGGTGACTTTACGTCCATCGTCGAGTTTGCCCTTGGGCGACACGACCCATTGCCATATTTGCGAGCGGCTGATTTCCGCCGTCGCCGCATCTTCCATCAGATTGTGAATGGGCACGCAGCCATTGCCGGCCAGCCAGCTGCCTAGATAGTGAATGCCTACATTGATGTTGTTGCGCACACCGGTTTCAGTGATCGGCTGCTCAGGTTGAAAGTTAAGCCAGTCTTTGGGGCCGAAGTTTTCATCGCGCTGTTTTTCCCATTGGTTGGGGCGATCGCCCAGCACTTTCTGAAACTCTTCGGCAGCAATCGCGACGAGTCCCGGATGAGCCACCCAGCCACCATCAAAGCCGTCCTTCGCGTCGCGCGCTTTGTCATGGCGAATACCTGCCATGGCTTTTTCGTTGGCTTCCGGATCGTTCTTGATCGGGATCAGCGCGCTCATGCCGCCCATAGCAGGCGCGCCGCGCTTGTGGCAAGCCTTGACGAGGGCCAGTGCGTAGCTGCGCATAAAGGGGACTTCCATCGTGATGGCGCTACGATTGGCGAGGCAAAAATCCTTGTTGCGCTTGAATTTCTTGATACAGCTGAAGATGTAATCCCAGCGCCCCGCGTTGAGTCCTGCGCTATGTTCACGCAGTTCGTAGAGGATTTCTTCCATCTCGAAAGTGGCGAGTATGGTTTCTATCAGCACGGTCGCCTTGATGGTGCCTTGCGGTAGGCCGATTTCATTTTGCGCCATGATAAAAATATCGTTCCACAGGCGCGCTTCCAGATGGCTTTCCATCTTGGGCAGATAGAAATAAGGCCCGGCGCCACGCGCAACTTGCTCCTTGGCATTATGGAAAAACACCAGGGCAAAATCAAACAGCCCGCCAGAAACCCGCTGACCGTCAATCAACACATGTTTTTCGTCGAGATGCCAGCCGCGAGGACGGATTTGCAGCGTGGCGATCCTGTCGTTGAGTTTGTACTCCTTGCCGGCTTCATTCTTGAATGAGAGCTGGCGGCGGATGGCTTTGTACAGATTCACCTGACCCTGTATCTGGTTTTCCCACTTGGGGCTGTTGGAGTCCTCGAAGTCAGTCATGTAACTGTCAGCGCCAGAATTAAAGGCGTTGATAATCATCTTGGCTTCGACGGGCCCGGTGATTTCCGTCCGGCGGCGTTCCAGCGCTTTGGGCAACGGCGCGATTTTCCAGTCACTGGTACGGATATGCAGGGTTTCTGGCAGTAAATCCGGCATCTCGCCGGCATCAATCCGCGCCTGGCGTGCTACGCGTGCGGCGAGCAATTGTTGCCGGCGAGGCTCGAAGGCGCGATGCAGCTTGGCGACCAGCGCAAGCGCTTCGGGTGTGAGAATTTGTGCGTATTCAGGCGTGATAGGTGCATTGATCTGAACACCTTGTGGCAGGGGGATGGGCAGGCTCATAGGGATTCCTTGATGAGATTGGCTTGAGGCCGGGAACCGGGCTGCACACAGTCAGCAAACATGCAGCCAAGTTCCCGCTGTTTTAATGGAACTGCTCTTCTTCGGTCGATCCTGTCAGGGCGGTCACCGACGAGGCGCCACCCTGAATGACCGTGGTGACATCATCAAAATAACCTGTGCCGACTTCCTGCTGATGTGAGACAAAGCTATAGCCGCGATCACGGGCCGCAAATTCGGGCTCCTGCACTTTTTCGACATAGGCGGTCATGCCGCGTTCGACATAATCCTGCGCCAGATCGAACATGTTGTACCACATCGAATGGATGCCGGCGAGCGTGATGAACTGGTACTTGTAGCCCATGGCGCCCAGCTCGCGCTGGAATTTGGCGATGGTCGCATCGTCAAGGTTTTTCTTCCAGTTGAAGGATGGGGAACAATTGTAGGCCAGCATCTTGCCCGGATGTTTGGCATGCACGGCCTCGGCAAATTTGCGTGCGAAATTCAGGTCCGGCGTGCCCGTTTCGCACCATACCAAGTCGGCATAGGCGGCGTAGGCAATCGCCCGCGAGATGGCTTGATCAAGACCGCTGCGCGTCTTGTAAAACCCTTCACTGGTGCGTTCACCCGTGCAGAATGGCTTATCGTTTTCGTCATAATCCGAGGTCAGGAGGTCGGCCGCTTCGGCATCGGTACGTGCGATAACTAGGGTTGGCACGCCGCAGACGTCAGCCGCCATGCGGGCGGCAATCAGTTTCTGCACGGCTTCCTGCGTCGGCACCAGCACCTTGCCACCCATGTGGCCGCATTTCTTGACCGAAGCCAACTGGTCTTCCCAATGTACGCCACCTGCGCCTGAGCGGATCATGGCCTTCATCAGTTCAAAAGCATTTAGTACACCGCCAAAGCCTGCTTCGGCATCGGCGACGATAGGGGCGAAATAATCGATATAACCTTTATCGCCTGCCTCGATGCCTTTGGAATATTGAATTTCGTCGGCGCGGCGAAATGAATTGTTGATGCGTTCGACTACCTTGGGCACGGAGTCAACCGGGTATAGGGACTGATCGGGATACATCGATGCGTAGCTGTTGTTGTCCGCCGCCACTTGCCAGCCGGACAGGTAAATGGCTTTGACGCCGGCCTTGACCTGCTGCATTGCCTGGCCGCCAGTCAATGCGCCAAGGCAGTTCACATAAGGCTGGTTATGCAGCAAATCCCACAACTTTTCAGCGCCACGGCGAGCCAGCGTGTATTCAATGGGAAATGAGCCGCGCAGGCGTACAACATCATCAGCCGAGTATCCGCGCTGGATACCTTTCCAACGGGGATTTTCTAACCAGTCCTTGGCGAGGGCTGCCGCAGTATCTTTACGATCGGTCATTTCTAGTCCTTTTAGAAGGGAGATGAAAGGGAAATCTATGGAATCGAAGAAAGCGCTGGCAGTATAAATAATATTTTGCAATGCAACAAGTATTTTATATAAGACATAAAACAATTAAATGGAATTGCGAGTCATTTCGGAGGGCAGGTGGTCGGCGATTGAATCAGGTTGGTCGTATACGCAAAAAGGGTTACGGGATGAACCGTAACCCTTTTTGCGTATTACCCGAAAAGTCGGCGCTAGTAAGACGGTGCTGAATTTACCTATGAAGGCAGGTCAAAGCGTGGATGGCGCAACAGGCGCGCCGACGCTATCTTCAAAAGTGAGCTTGATCTTCTCGTTATCATCCAAATCAATGGTTACCCGCCCGCCATGCAGCAAGCGACCAAACAGCAACTCGTCCGCCAATGCGGAGCGAATCGTGTCCTGAATCAGCCGCGCCATCGGGCGCGCGCCCATCAATGGGTCAAACCCTTTTTCAGCCAGCCAGGCACGCAGGGCATCTGTAAAGATGGCCTCCACTTTCTTCTCATGCAGCTGGCCTTCAAGCTGCATGAGAAATTTATCCACCACACGCAGGATGATTTGCGCATCCAGTGCACGGAAGGAAATGATTGCGTCAAGGCGGTTGCGGAATTCAGGCGTGAACAAGCGCTTGATATCCATCATTTCGTCACCCTGCGCCTTATTACTGGTAAAGCCGATGCTGGTTTTCTGCAAGGCTTCAGCGCCTGCATTGGTAGTCATGATGATGACGACATTACGGAAGTCTGCTTTGCGGCCGTTGTTATCAGTCAGCGAGCCATGATCCATCACCTGCAACAGGATGTTGAATATTTCCGGATGCGCCTTTTCAATTTCATCCAGCAACAGAATGGCGTGCGGTTTTTTGGTGATGGCTTCGGTGAGCAGGCCGCCTTGGTCAAATCCGACATAGCCTGGGGGGGCGCCGATAAGCCGGCTGACGGCGTGGCGTTCCATGTATTCCGACATATCGAAACGGATCAGCTCAATGCCCATGCTGTAAGCCAGTTGGCGGGCCACTTCCGTCTTGCCAACCCCCGTCGGGCCCGAGAAGAGGAAACTGCCGATGGGCTTTTGCGGGTCACCAAGCCCGGAGCGCGACATTTTGATTGCCTTGGCCAGTGCATCAATGGCGGCATCCTGGCCATAAACCAGGTTCTTCAGGTCGCGATCAAGATTCTTTAGGGCTGACCGGTCATCTGAGGAAACATGCTGCGGCGGGATACGCGCAATCTTGGCGACGATGTCCTCGATTTCCGTTTTGCCAATCAATTTCTTTTGTTTCGATTTCGGCAAAATGCGTTGCGCCGCACCTGCCTCGTCGATCACGTCGATTGCCTTGTCCGGTAAATGTCGGTCATTGATGTACTTCGCCGATAACTCGGCGGCGCTGGAGATGGCTGCCGAAGAATATTTGACATTGTGGTGTTCTTCAAAGCGGGACTTGAGGCCGCGCAGGATTGAGACGGTCTCATCAACCGAAGGCTCATTCACGTCCACCTTCTGGAACCGACGCGAGAGTGCATGATCTTTTTCAAAAACACCGCGGTACTCGTTGTAGGTTGTGGCGCCAATGCATTTCAGTGCGCCAGATGACAACGCGGGTTTTAGCAGGTTGGAGGCATCAAGCGTGCCGCCCGAGGCGGCGCCAGCCCCAATCAAAGTGTGGATCTCATCAATGAAGAGGATGGCATCCGGCGTATCGGCCAATTGTTTGAGAACTCCCTTAAGCCGCTGCTCGAAATCACCACGGTATTTCGTGCCAGCCAAAAGGGCGCCCATGTCAAGTGCATAGACTGTCGCCTTGGAGAGGATGTCAGGCACCCTGCCTTCAGTGATGCGATGCGCCAAACCTTCGGCAATGGCGGTTTTGCCTACACCCGCCTCGCCGACCAGCAGCGGGTTGTTTTTGCGACGGCGACACAATGTTTGTATGACCCGTTCAAGTTCCTTGTCACGCCCAATCAATGGGTCGATCTTGCCAATGAGCGCCTGTTGATTAAGATTTTGCGCAAAACTTTCCAGCGGCCCGCCTTTTTCCTGGTTTTCAGATTCACCTTCCGTCGTCTCTTCCTTGCTCACAGGTTGGGGTGTTTTGGCAATGCCATGGGAAATGAAGTTAACGACATCCAGCCGCGAGATGTTCTGACGCTGGAGGAAGTACACGGCATGCGAGTCCTTTTCACCAAAAATCGCGACAAGCACGTTGGCGCCTGTGACTTCTTTCTTGCCAGACGACTGCACGTGAAGGATGGCGCGTTGGATAACACGCTGAAAACCCAAGGTGGGCTGGGTGTCGATTTCGTCGCTACCCGCCACAGTGGGTGTGTGATCGGCAATAAATGTGACAAGCTCTTTGCGTAAGCCGTCTATATCAGCGGCGCATGCGCGCAAAACCTCGGCGGCAGAGGGATTGTCCAGCAACACCAAGAGCAGGTGCTCGACAGTTATAAACTCGTGGCGTTTCTGCCTTGCTTCAACAAAGGCCAGATGCAAGCTCACTTCAAGTTCTTGGGCAATCATCAGTTACTCTCCATTACACAAGCCAGCGGGTGCTGGTGCTGCCGCGCAAATGCGCTTACCTGTTCAACTTTTGTCGCAGCTATATCGAAAGGATACAGACCGCAGACCCCTTTCCCTTCCCGGTGTACCTTAAGCATAATCTGTATCGCTTGTTCGCGCGACAAACTGAAAAACTTTTCCAGAACGATAATGACAAAATCCATAGGCGTAAAGTCATCATTGAGCAGCAATACTTTGTGCAGAGGCGGCAAATTCGCCTTGCTTTTCTCTGGGGCTAATGCTGCGCCACCACCTGTCTCATTCTGTTTTCGCGTAACCATGAAACACATTCTAATGCGTTTTCGGGTAGATGCAACCCAAGGAAGTGATACGTAAAAAGGGGTGAAAATCGGAAAATTTGCTCGCTGCTTTTCACATAGCTTGGGACGCTTGATAAAAAGTCAAGTAAGAGAGATGTGCAACGCAGCATAAAAAGTAGTTGACGCTGGGGAACTTACTAGGTAAAACGCAAACCGTGGTTAGCTCAAGTTTCTATGCAATGGTTCTGAATTCTTATTTCAGCACACCCTCGCTAAGCGGCACTTGAATGTTAAACATGCCCCGGCCGGGGTGCGGTATTTCTTTTTAGCTAGCCCGCAGCGGTGGCCGATTCGTTCGTTTTGGTTTGATTAAGGAAGAAGTTACAATGGCAACAGGTACAGTTA
>JBAQUE010000221.1:0-2963 GCA_049297315.1 Rugosibacter sp. | reverse complement strand
GACCGTGGCCAGCGGCGCGCTGGCGGCGCGCGGCGTGCTGGTGACGCGGGGCCATGCCATCGAGACACTGGCGCGCGCCAATCATTTTGTGTTCGACAAGACCGGCACGCTGACGCTGGGGCAGCTTGCGCTGGTTGAAGTTATCCCCGTGCGCGGCACGGCGGATGCCGCGCTGGCGCTGGCGGCCGCGCTTGAACAGGGATCGGAGCATCCTGTCGCACGTGCCTTGCAGGCGGTGGCGAACAACTATGGAATCGTCGCCCAGGCGCTGCGTGCAACCGCAGGCGCAGGTATGGCGGGAACCATTGACGGCTGCGCATGGCGGCTGGGGCGGCTGGATTTTGTTGGCGCGCTGCATGGTGCGCCGTTGCCAGATGACACGCCAGATGAAGTGGCCGCAAAAGTCGGCGCTGGCGACACGGTGATCGCGCTCGGTTCAGCCGCCGGCTGGCAGGCATTTTTCCGTTTCACCGATCAGCTGCGCGTCGAAGCGCCGGCCTTGGTGGCGCAGTTGCGTGCGGCGGGCATCAAGCTCTCGATTTTCAGCGGCGATGCGTCGGCCACGGTGCAGCACGTGGGCGCCGCGTTGGGCATTGCCGACGCGCGCGGCGGCATGACGCCGGAAGACAAATATGCCGCGCTCAAGATTTTGCAGGCTGAGGGCGCCGTGGTGGCGATGGTGGGCGACGGCGTGAATGACGCGCCGGTGCTGGCGCAGGCGCAGGTCTCCATTGTTCTCGGTGGTGGCGCCGATCTGGCGCGCGCGCAGGCCGACATCGTATTGCTCGGCAATGAGTTGTCGGCGTTGCCTGCCGGGCTGCATCTGGCGCGGCGCAGCTTGCGCATCGTGCGGCAGAATCTGGTCTGGGCCGCCGCTTACAATCTGCTGGCCATTCCGTTGGCCATGGCGGGATGGATCACGCCCTGGATGGCCGGCATCGGCATGTCGGCGAGTTCGCTGCTCGTGGTGCTGAATGCCTTGCGTTTGCAACGCGCCTGAGCTATTCGAATGGAAATCCTCTACCTGCTGATCCCGTTATCCCTGGCGCTGGTGTTTGTCATCGCCATCATTTTCTGGCGCTCGCTTAAAGGCGGCCAGTTCGACGACCTCGAAGGGCCGGGTTATCGCGTGTTGATGGATGATGACTCGCCTGTAGCCGGCGAAAAAACTGGTTCAGTTGACCTGGATCAACGTAAAACCCCTTCCGACCAGTAATACTTTCCTTCAGGTTGCGGCTTTTTGCTTGCGAACGCACTGGACAATAGCGCAATAGCGGCGGCGTGGTTTGTCGTGGTTTGTCTATGCACCATCGCCGCTCACAATAAAACCATGAGGCCTTGACTGGCCGGGGAGGATTGCAAATGGACATGAAAGTAACCGATATGCGGTATGAGAACCGCTATGGCTTGGGCACAGAGCCGCTATCGACGGAAGACTGTATCTCGCCAGCCTATTTTGCCCAGGAGAAAGAGCGGCTGTTCAAGCGGGCATGGTTATGTGTGGGTCGCGAGGACGACGTGCCCGAGGTGGGCAGCTACCTGGTCAAGGATATTGCGGTGCTCGGCACATCGATCATCGTCGTGCGCGGCAAGGACAACAAGATCAAGGCATTCCATAACATCTGCACGCACCGGCTGAACAAGATCATGAAGCCGGGAACGGGCAAGGCGAAAGCGTTTACCTGCCAGTTTCATGGCTGGGCATTTGGCCTGGACGGCAAGTTGATCCATTTGTCGAACGAAAACCTGTTTGCGAACTTCTCGCGCGAAAAGAGCGGCCTGCCTGTTGTGCATGCCGACGTGTGGAAGGGCTTTATCTTCATCAATGTGGCGCCGCAGCCGAAACAGACGCTGGAAGAGTTTCTGGGCGAGATGGGCAAGCAGTATGACAATTACTTCGAGGACATGGAGCTGCGCGGCAAGTGGCATATCGAGGTGGATTGCAACTGGAAGCTGTTCCTCGACGCCAACACCGAGGCGTATCACGCGCCGACTTTGCATGCCAAATCCCTGGCCGGCCCGATTGCCGACCCGGACAATCCGGATTGCCGCTTCAACGACGTGAGGTTGTTCGGCAAGAGCCGCATCGGGTCGGTGTATGCCAACCCGAATTACAAGCCGCCGCTCGTCGAGGGCAAGACAGCGCTGTATGCGAAGACGCCGTTGTATCCGGCGACTTCGGCGACCACAGACAAGCTGCCACCGGGCGTGAATCCCTCAAAGAGCCCCATGTGGGCATTCGATGTTTCTGTCATTTTTCCGAACCTTCAGGTGGCGACCGCCAACGGCTGGTATCTGATGTTCCTGTATTGGCCGCTGTCAGAAAGCCGGACGCTGATGGAAGTGCGCAACTACATGTACAAGGCAGAAACGGCCGGCGATTTGATCAGCCAGGAATTTCCGGCGGTGCATCAGCGCGATGTGCTACGTGAAGACATGAGCACACTGGAAGGAACCCAGCAGGTGCTGTACTCGGGCGCGCTGAAGGAGATGAATTTGTGCGACGAGGAAATCACCGTGCGGCACAACCATGTGTCGGTCGCGCAATTCATGGCGGAAGACTGAAGCAAACTAAATACAAGGAGAAAACCATGAGCACAGCCACATTGCCGAACGAATTCCGCGATCTTGAATATTATTCAGAGTGGGCGCTGGAGCACCGGAAGGATCGTTTCAAGAAGCGCTTGAACACGTCGATGGAGCAAATCACGGCGTTTTATAACGCGATGGTTCCGCGCATTGATGCAATCGTCAAATACCTGAACCAGAAGCCGCTGAAAGATTTGAATGTGGCAGAAAAAAGCTTGTTGTCGATGGCATTGTCGCTGATTGAAGTATCACGCTGTATCGAGCGGTGGAACGCGCCGGACAGCGGCGCGTTTGGCGCGGACAAGCTGGTTATTGAGCTTTAACTCGTATCGGCTTTACAGGCCACCGATGCAGTCCGGCATGCCGCGCCGGAC
>JBAQUE010000220.1:0-11152 GCA_049297315.1 Rugosibacter sp. | reverse complement strand
TGCGAAGACCGACCCGGCGGCCGGCGCGCATGGCATGACCGCCTTCATCGTAGAGAAAGGCTTTGCCGGGTTCAGCAAGGGTGCGCATCTCGACAAGCTGGGCATGCGTGGCTCGAACACGTATCCGCTGTTTTTCGACAACTGCGAAGTGCCTGCCGAAAATGTCCTCGGTGGCGAGGGGAATGGCGTCAAGGTGTTGATGAGCGGGCTGGATTTCGAGCGCGCCGTGCTCACCGGCGGTCCGCTGGGCATCATGGCCGCCTGCATGGATGTGGTGCTGCCTTACATCCACGAGCGCAAGCAGTTCAACCAGCCGATCGGCGAGTTCCAGTTGATGCAGGGCAAGCTGGCCGACATGTACACCACCTGGCAGGCTTGCCGCGCCTATGCCTACCGCGTGGGCGGCCTGTGCGACCAGGCCGAGCAATCGCAGAATGCCAAACAGGTTCGCCAATTGCGCAAGGACGCCGCCGGCGCGATTTTGTACACCGCCGAAAAGGCCACCTGGATGGCGGGTGAGGCGATCCAGACGCTGGGCGGCAATGGTTACATCAATGACTATCCGACGGGCCGCTTGTGGCGCGACGCCAAGATTTACGAGATCGGCGCCGGCACGTCGGAAATCCGCCGCCTGCTGATTGGCCGCGAACTGTTCAATGAAACTTTATAAAACTTGAGGAGACGATCATGGCCAATCCCATCGAATTCTTTTTCGATTTTTCTTCGCCGTATTCGTATATCGCGGCGGAAAAGATTGATGCGCTGGCGGAAAAATATCAAGGCACGGTCAACTGGCGGCCTATCCTGATCGGCGCGATCTTCCAGAAAACCAACGCCGTGCCGCTGGTGCATCTGCCGCTGAAAGGCGACTACAGCCTGCGCGATTTTCCGCGTTCGGCGCGCTTTCATGGCCTGCCATTCAACATGCCGGAAAAATTTCCGCTGCCGACGCAGTCTGCCGCACGGGCTTATTACTGGATCGCCGAGCGCGACCTGGATAAGGCGCATGCCTTTGCCCGCGCGGTGTTCCAGGCCTTGTTTGTCGCCGACCGCGACATTTCCGATCTGGCGGTGGTGCTGGAAATTGCGGCGCAACTGGGAATCGACAGCGATGATTTATCGCAGGCTGTGGCGTCGCCCGAAATCAAGGAACGCTTGAAAAATGAAACAGAAAACGCCTTTACACAAGGCGTGTTCGGCGCACCTTTTTTCATCATCGACAAGGAACCGTTCTGGGGCTCTGACCGGTTGCCGCAAGTCGAACATTGGTTAGCAACAGGAGGTTTTTAACGTGAAACAACACTATTTAGTGCCGAGTCTGTCCTCTCGCGTAGCGAGCCAGACAGTCACCTCTCCCGCGAGGGGGAGGGTGGGAGGGGGCGGGTCTTTATGCCGCCTTGCGCGTGTTTCATCATCAGTGGGTGGCCTTCCTGGCCATGTGCGTTAGTGTCTGTCATCAAGTCCGGGTTGAACACCCGTAGTGCGGAATTCAAGGCGAATGCGGCGGCGATGGGCGCGCTGGTCGACGACCTGCGCGAAAAGTCGGCGCTGGCAATACGGGGCGGTTCCGACGAGGCGCGCGCCAAGCATCTGGCGCGCGGCAAGCTGCTGCCGCGCGAGCGCATCGATGCCCTGCTCGACCCTGGCGCAGCCTTTCTTGAATTTTCCACGCTGGCCGCTTATGGCATGTACGGCGCCTCCGGCAACGATGTACCCTCCGCCGGCGTGGTGACCGGCATCGGCCGCGTGAATGGCGTGGAATGCATGATCGTCGCCAACGACGCCACGGTGAAGGGCGGCACGTATTACCCGCTGACCGTCAAAAATCATTTGCGCGCGCAGGAAATCGCCCAGCAGAACCGCCTGCCCTGCATTTATCTGGTGGATTCGGGCGGCGCTTTCTTGCCGGCGCAGGACGACGTGTTTCCCGACCGCGAACACTTCGGGCGAATTTTTTACAACCAGGCCAACATGAGCGCGCAAGGCATTCCGCAAATCGCCGTGGTCATGGGCTCATGCACGGCCGGCGGCGCGTATGTGCCGGCGATGAGCGATGAAAGCATCATCGTCAAGAATCAGGGCACCATTTTTCTCGGCGGCCCGCCGCTGGTGAAAGCCGCGACCGGCGAAGTGGTCAGCGTGGAAGACCTCGGCGGCGGCGATGTGCACACGCGCATCTCGGGCGTTTGCGACCACCTCGCGGAAAACGACCATCACGCGCTGGCCATTGCGCGCGGCATTGTCGGCAACCTGAACTGGAAGAAGCCGGTGTCGCTGGATATCGCGATGCCGGAAGCGCCGCTGTATGACCCGGGCGAGTTGTGGGGCGTGATCCCGAGCGACACCAAGAAATCGTATGACGTGCGCGAAGTCATCGCCCGCCTGGTGGATGGTTCTCGCTTCGACGAATTCAAGGCGCGTTACGGCGCGACGCTGGTGACTGGCTTCGCGCGCCTGAACGGTTATCCGATTGGCATCCTGGCCAACAACGGAATTTTGTTTTCGGAATCGGCGCAGAAGGGCGCGCACTTCATCGAGCTGTGCGCGCAGCGCGGCATTCCGCTGGTGTTCTTGCAGAACATCACTGGCTTCATGGTCGGCCGCAAATACGAAAATGGCGGCATCGCCAAGGATGGCGCGAAGCTGGTTACCGCCGTGGCCACCGCCCAGGTGCCGAAGTTCACGATGATTATCGGCGGCTCGTTCGGCGCGGGCAATTACGGCATGTGCGGCCGCGCCTATTCGCCGCGCCTGCTGTGGATGTGGCCGAACGCGCGCATCAGCGTGATGGGCGGCGAGCAGGCCGCCTCCGTGCTGGCGACCGTCAAGCGCGACGGCATGGAAGCCGGCGGCAAAACCTGGAGCAAGGAAGATGAAGCTGCCTTCCGCCAGCCGATCCGCGAGCAGTATGAAACGCAGGGCCACCCGTATTACGCCACCGCACGGCTGTGGGATGATGGCGTGCTGGACCCGGCGCAATCGCGGCAGGCGCTGGCGCTGGGCATTTCGGCCGCGTTGAACGCGCCGATAGCGCCGACCCGGTTCGGCATTTTCCGCATGTAAGGAATGACAAAGACATGTACCAGACCCTGCTGACTGAAGTCGATGCCGGAATCGGCATCATCACCCTCAACCGCGCCGGGCGGCACAATGCCTTTGACGATGTGCTGGTCAGCGAGCTGACCCAGGCGATTGATGCGATGGCGGCAGATGCCGGCGTGCGCGTGATTGTGCTGTCCAGCACCGGCAAGAGTTTTTGCGCCGGCGCCGACCTGGACTGGATGCGCCGCGCCGCGGCTTATTCGGACGAAGAGAATCTGCGCGATGGGCGTGCGCTTGCCGAGATGCTGCGCCGCCTGGCGAACTGTCCCAAGCCGACGATCGCCCGTGTGCAGGGCGCGGCTTATGCTGGTGGCATGGGTCTGGTGGCCTGCTGTGATATCGCCATCGCCACCTTTGATGCCCAGTTCGCACTGACGGAGACCCGCATTGGCCTCGTACCGGCGACCATCGGCCCGTATGTGATCAGCGCGATCGGTGCGCGCCAGGCGCGGCGCTACATGCTGACCGCTGAACGTTTCTCCGCCAGCGATGCCTACCGCCTTGGCCTGGTGCATGAACTGGTGGTGGATGAAGCGGCGCTCGATGAGGCGGTCGGCGAAATCGCTGATACCCTGCTCAACAACGGCCCGGCCGCGCTGGGTGAATGCAAGGCGCTGATCAGCGCCGTCGCCGGCAAGCCCATCTCGGCGGAAGTCATCGAAGATACCGCGCAGCGCATCACGCGCTTGCGCGCCAGTGAGGAAGGACGCGAAGGCATCGCCGCCTTCCTCGAAAAACGCAAACCCCGCTGGGTCACCGGCGGCGACACACAGGGTTGATCCATGTTCACAAAAATACTGATCGCCAATCGCGGCGAGATTGCCTGCCGCATCATCAAGACCGCGCGCCGCATGGGCATCCGCACCGTTGCCGTGTATTCGACGGCAGACGCCGGTGCGCGCCATGTGCGCCTGGCCGACGAAGCCATTTGCATCGGCGCGCCGCCCGCCAAAGAGTCTTATCTGCTCAGTGAAAAAATCATCGCCGCCGCAAAAACGTCCGGCGCGCAGGCGATCCATCCCGGCTACGGTTTTCTTTCCGAGAATGCGGAATTCGCCCTCGCCTGCGCGGCAAGCGGCATCGTTTTCATCGGTCCGCCGGTGGCCGCGATACGCGCCATGGGCTCGAAATCGGAAGCCAAGAAACTGATGGAAAAAGCCGGCGTGCCACTGACGCCTGGCTATCACGGCGACAACCAGGACGCGGATTTTTTGCGGCAACAAGCCGGACAGATCGGCTACCCGGTGCTGATCAAGGCCGCAGCCGGTGGCGGTGGCAAGGGCATGCGCGTGGTGCGGTCAGACGCCGAGTTTGCCGATGCGCTGGCCTCCTGCAAGCGCGAGGCGGCGTCAAGCTTTGGCGACGAACACGTGCTGCTGGAAAAATACCTGCAACGGCCACGGCATATCGAAGTGCAGGTGTTTGGCGACAGCCACGGCAATTGCGTTTATCTGTTCGAGCGCGACTGCTCGGTGCAGCGCCGCCACCAGAAAGTGCTCGAAGAAGCGCCCGCGCCCGGCATGACGCCCGAGCGCCGCGCCGCGATGGGCAAGGCCGCCGTCGATGCCGCCAAGGCGGTCGGCTACGCGGGGGCTGGCACGGTGGAATTCATTGTGCCCGAGGTTTCATCTGAGGTTGCGCAAACTGATGCACCGGAGGGCGCGTTCTACTTCATGGAAATGAATACGCGCCTGCAAGTCGAGCACCCGGTCACCGAAATGATCACCGGCCTCGACCTGGTGGAATGGCAGCTGAAAGTCGGCGCTGGCGAGACGCTGCCCTTGGCGCAGGAGCAGATCGGCATCCGTGGCCACGCCATCGAAGCGCGCATTTACGCCGAAGACCCGGACAAGGGCTTTCTGCCTGCCACCGGCCGCCTGATCCATCTTGCGCCACCGGCCGAGACACTGAACGTGCGCATCGATACCGGCGTCGAAGAAGGTGATGAAATCACGCCGCACTACGACCCGATGATCGCCAAGCTGATCGTGTGGGATGACAGCGAAACCCATGCGCGCGAACATGCCTGCGCGCGCATGCTGCAAGCGCTGGCCGGCTATCGCGTGGCCGGTGTGGCGAACAACATCAGCTTCCTGTCGCGCCTCGTCGCCTGCCCGGCGTTTGCGCATGCCGACCTGGATACCGGACTCATCGAACGCGAAAAGGAGTTTCTCTTTCCCGCCACCGTCGAGCCGCCGCCGGAAGCCTGGCTGGTCACTGCGCTGGCCGAAGTGTTGCTCGACCAGCAGCGCGCGGCGCAGCTTGCCGCCACGCATAATGATCCCCATTCGCCCTGGCATGCCCGCGATGGCTGGCGCATCGACGGTGGCGCGCGGCGTGAGTTGCGCTTGCAGTGCGGCGGCATTGAAAAAATCATTACCGTGACCTACCAGAGTCGCGCAGTGAAACTTGCGCTGGATGCGCAGTGCATTGCCGCGACAGGCGTATTGGGCGCAGACGGAAAACTCTCCGCCGACCTGGGCGGCCGGCGCCTGAATGTCACGGTAATCGCCGTCGCAGAGCAGCGCCATCTGTTCATGGATGGCCGCAGCCTGGTGTTCACGCTGGTTGATCCGCTGCATCAGGCGGATAGTGCGGGCGCTACGGAGGGTGGGCTGACCGCGCCGATGCCGGGCAAGGTGGTCGCACTCCTCGCTGCCGTCGGCGAAAGCATCGCGCAGGGCGCGCCCTTGCTGATTCTCGAAGCCATGAAAATGGAGCATGTGATCACCGCGCCGTCAGCGGGCAAGGTCAAGGCGTTTTACTATGCTGCCGGTGAACAGGTTGTGGATGGGGCAGAGCTAGTAGAATTCGAAGCTGAATCCGAGAAAGCTTAAATCACAGCATGGCGCTCCCCAGTAAAGTCCGCATCGTAGAAGTCGGCCCGCGTGACGGGCTGCAAAACGAGAAGCAAAC
Source organism: Rugosibacter sp. (assembly GCA_049297315.1). Taxonomy (GTDB): domain Bacteria; phylum Pseudomonadota; class Gammaproteobacteria; order Burkholderiales; family Rhodocyclaceae; genus Rugosibacter. The sequence goes on along the minus strand of JBAQUE010000220.1, from coordinate 5,134 downwards.
CGTCCCCACAGCCGTCAAGGTTGAGTTGATCAACCGGCTGGCGGCGACAGGTTTGCAATCCATCGAAGTGGGTGCCTTCGTCTCGCCCAAATGGGTGCCGCAAATGGCGGATAGCGCCAAGGTGTTCGCGGCGATCAAGAAATTGCCCAAGGTTTCCTATCCGGTGTTAACGCCGAACATGCAGGGCTTCGAGGCCGCGCTCGCTGCCGGAGCAACGGAAGTCAGCGTGTTCGCTGCGGCTTCCGAAAGTTTCTCGCAGAAGAATACCAACTGCTCGATCGCCGAATCGCTGGAGCGTTTCCGCCTGGTTGCTGAAGCCGCCAAGGCTGCCGACATCAAGGTGCGCGGGTATGTTTCCTGCGTGCTCGGTTGCCCTTACGAAGGCGAGATCGCGCCGCTCGCCGTGGCTGATGTGGCGCAGTCGCTGTTCGAAATGGGCTGCTATGAAATCAGTCTCGGCGATACCATCGGCGCCGGCGCGCCGGAAAAGACCAAGGCGATGCTCGAAGCCGTGGCGCGCCGGGTGCCGCTGAAAAAACTCGCCGGCCATTTCCACGATACCTGGGGCATGGCCATCGCCAACATTTATGCGGCGTTGCAGAGCGGCATCGCCGTCTTTGACAGTTCCATCGCCGGCCTGGGCGGCTGCCCCTACGCACCCGGAGCGACGGGGAATGTCGCCACGGAAGATGTGGTCTGGCTGCTGCATGGTTGCGGTATCGACTGCGGTGTCGATCTGGCGTCGCTGGTGGATACCGCTGAATGGATTTCTGCCAAACTCGGCCGCGAACCTGCTTCGCGCGTGACCCGCGCCGTGCTTGCGCGCCGTGGGGCCGCTTCATCCACGGAGAAAAAATGAGTACCGTCGACTCCCCTTGCGTCAATGTCTGCATGATGAAAGCGGGTTTTTGCACCGGTTGCCACCGCACGCTGGATGAAATCGCCAACTGGTACCAGATGAGCGATGCCGAAAAACAGCAGGTTGTCGTCGCCGCCGCGCAGCGTGGCAATGCGGCGCGGCAGGCCCGCCAGGCGCAGCAGCAATAAACCTGGCGCGGGGCAGGCAGCGGCAGGTGTTCCTGACGCGGCGCTTTGCGTTATTCTCCGCACCATGCAAGTTGTCCTCATTAGCGGCTTATCCGGTTCCGGCAAATCCATCGCCCTGAATGTGCTGGAGGATGCAGGCTATTACTGCATCGATAACCTGCCGGCGCCGCTGCTGTTTGACCTGGTCAGCTATTTGCGCGGGGAAGGCCAGGAACGCCTGGCCGTGGCCATCGACATGCGCGGCGGCGCGTCCATCGCCGCGTTGCCGCCGCAATTGCGCCGCCTGGCTGCCGAAGGCATCGCGCCGCGCTTTGTGTTTCTCGATACGCGCGATGACATCCTGATCCGGCGCTTTTCCGAAACGCGCCGCCGCCATCCGCTGGCAGGCGATGATGTGACGCTGGAAGAAGCCATCAGCCGCGAACGCGAGGCGCTTGAGCTGCTTGCCTCAATCGGCCACCATATCGACACCAGCCATCTGCTGCCAAACGCCCTGCGCGCTTTCGTCCGCGACTTTGTGCTGCTCGATACGCCGCATGGCGTGACGCTGCTGTTTGAATCCTTTGGCTTCAAGCATGGCATCCCGCTGGATGCCGACCTGGTGTTTGATGTGCGCTGCCTGCCCAATCCGCACTATGATCCCGTGCTGCGTCCGCTCACCGGGCGCGATGCCGAGGTGATCGCCTTTCTCGCCGCAGAGGCTGAAGTGCAGCGCATGGAAGATTGCATCGCGCGTTTTGTCGCCGACTGGCTGCCCAGCTACGCGCGCGATAACCGTGTGTATCTGACGGTAGCCATCGGCTGCACCGGCGGCCAGCATCGCTCGGTGTATCTGGCGGAAAAACTCGCCGCACGTTTTCGCGGCCAGGCCAATGTGCTGGTGCGCCACCGCAATGTGGCGGCATGAAAGCCTGCCTGAAAGCGGGTTCAAACCTGAAGCGTTGCGCCATCTGCTGGCGGATACGCGGCGCGACATCGCCTGGCGCACGCTGCTCAAACCCGGTGACTGGTTGACGCTGCTTTTGGGGCTGGCGCTGGTGGGTATTTCCTACCCGCTGCTGTGGCGCGGCGGCGTGGCGGACCGTGCGATCGTCAAACGCGATGGCGTGACCGTCACCGAACTCAGTCTGCATGAAGCGCGAAAAATAACCGTGAGCGGCGCGCTTGGCGATACCGTGATCGAAGTGCAACCCGGCCGCGCGCGCGTCGTTTCCGACCCCGGCCCGCGCCAGTATTGCGTGCAGCAGGGCTGGCTGACCCGCGCCGGTGCGGTGGCGATTTGCGCGCCGAGCCACATCACGCTGCAACTCAGCGGACGCGACGCGGACTATGACTCGCTCAACTATTGAACTGCCGGTAACCGAGGATGACCGCCGCATCGCGCGCTATGCGGCGGCGGCGATTGCGCTGACGGTCGCCGAGGCCGCGCTGCCCAGCCCGCTGCCCGGCATCAAGCCGGGGCTGGCCAATATCATCGTGCTGGTGGTGCTGTTGCGCCACGGCTGGCGGGATGCGGCCTGGGTGAGTTTGTTGCGCGTCGTGGCGGGCAGCCTGGTCATCGGCCAGTTGTTTGCGCCGGGATTTTTTCTGGCGCTGGCTGGCTCGCTCACCAGCCTGGGCGTGTTGGCGCTGGCCGTGCATTTGCCGCGCCGCTGGTTTGGCGCGGTGACGATCAGTGTGCTGGCGGCCTTCGCGCATATCGGCGGCCAGTTGCTGCTGGCGCGGCTGTGGCTGGTGCCGCACGACGGCGTGTTTTATCTCGTACCATTATTCGCTACGGCGGCGCTGGTATTTGGCGCGCTTAACGGCCTGATTGCGGCGCACCTGCTGGCGTCTCCTGCGGCCAGTTCAGCGCATCGAGAATACGCCGGACGGGGGTGGGTACTGCGGTAGGCACGGCGGCGTCGCTTAGCGCGCTTGTGGCCAGCCATTGCAAACCGTTTTCCATCGCGCGCGGAGCCATGCGCACATGGCATATGATTGGCGTGATGTGCAGGCGGAAGTGGGTGAACGTGTGCGTAAAAGGAGGGAGCGAAAAAGTCGGCGCTGGCGAGACGGCGGTTAAGGCTGTTTGCGCGCCAAAAGTACGCTCGACATACGCCTCGACCGCAGCCCCTGCGGGTAATTCCGGCAGCGACAGCAGCCCGCCCCAGATGCCGCTGGACGGACGCCTTTCCAGCAGCACGCGCTGGCCATCGATCAAGACCAGCAGCGTGACATGCCGTTCGGGAATCGCGCGGCGCAGCTTTCTTTGCGGCAGTTCAGCCGTGCGGTTGGTGGTGTGCGCGATGCACATGTCCTGCAACGGGCAGCGCACGCATTGCGGCTTGCTGCGCGTGCACAGCGTCGCGCCCAGATCCATCTGTGCCTGGATGTAGGTGGCGACATCATGCCTGGGCAAGAGTTCCCCGGCGTGTTGCCAGAGCCGACTTTCCAGCGCCGCCGTGCCGGGCACACCTTCGATGCCGAACGCGCGGCACAGCACGCGCTTGACGTTGCCATCCAGAATCGGTTCGCGCGCGCCGAAGCACACCACGGCAATCGCGTTCGCCGTCGAACGGCCAATGCCGGGCAGGCTGGCAATCGCTGCGGACGACGAGGGGAATATGCCGCCATGCTTTGTCATAACCACACATGCAGCGGCGTGCAGGTTACGTGCACGGGCGTAATAACCCAGCCCGCTCCACAGCGGCATCACTTCTTCAACGGACGCAGTGGCGAGCTCATGCAGCGTGGCAAAACGCGCGAGAAAGCGCTGGTAGTAGGGAATCACCGTGGCGACTTGCGTTTGCTGCAACATGATTTCCGACAGCCAGACGCGGTACGGGTCGCGCGTGTTCTGCCAGGGCAGGTCGTGCCGCCCGTGCTGGCGTTGCCAGCGAATCAGGCGGGCAGAAAAAGCGCCTTCCGCACGGTCTGCCAAAACAATTTTCTGCGGCGCGCTCAATCGACCTTGACCGGTTTCACCCGGCCCGCCGCAAGCTTTGCCCGCACGCGCGCTTCATCGGTGGTATCCGCATTCGCCAGCGCCACGCCCATGCGGCGTTTGACAAAGCTCTCCGGCTTGCCGAACAGGCGCAGGTCGGATTCCGGCACGCGCAGCGCATCGGCCACGCCATCGAAGGCGATGCCCTTGGCCGCCATGCCGCCATAGATGACGGCCGAGGCGCCGGCGCGGCGCAAGCCGGTGTCGACGGGCAGGCCGAGAATGGCGCGCGCATGCAGTTCGAATTCGGACAAGCGCTGGGTGGCCAGCGTGACCAGGCCGGTGTCATGCGGGCGCGGGCTGACTTCGGAAAACCACACGTCATCACCCTTGATGAACAGCTCAACGCCAAAGATGCCGCGCCCGCCGAGATTGCCGGTAACCGCGCGCGCGATGTCACGCGACTTTTGCAAGGCTGCGGCCGACATCGCCATCGGCTGCCATGATTCAACATAGTCGCCATTCACCTGCACATGGCCGATCGGCTCGCAGAAAAAAGTTTCCACGGTATCCGATGCGCCCACGGCGCGCACCGTCAATTGGGTAATCTCATAATCAAAATCGATGAAGCCTTCAACGATGACGCGACCCGCGCCGACGCGGCCGCCAGCCTGTGCGTAGTCCCACGCCGCGCCCACTTCGGCGGCAGTCTTGATCAGTGACTGCCCCTTGCCGGACGACGACATCACCGGCTTGATGATGCACGGATAACCTATGCCGCCCTCATTGTCCCCAGCGATTGCCCCCTGCAATCCGTCCAGCGTATCGGCGAAGCGGTAGGGCGAAGTCGGCAAGCCGAGTTCTTCCGCCGCCAGGCGGCGGATGCCTTCGCGGTTCATCGTGAGCTGCGCGGCGCGCGCGGTGGGGATGATTTCGGGGCGATGCCCATCGACGCCGTCGCGTTCGATGTCCACCAGTGCGGCGGTGGCGATGGCCTCAATCTCCGGCACCACCAGATGCGGTTTTTCCTGCGCGATCACCGCGCGCAAAGCCGCGCCGTCAGTCATGTTGATCACATGGCTGCGGTGCGCCACCTGCATGCCCGGCGCATCGGCGTAGCGGTCCACGCCGATTACCTCGCAGCCCAGCCGCTGCAATGCG
>JBAQUE010000219.1:0-2205 GCA_049297315.1 Rugosibacter sp. | reverse complement strand
CACTATAAAAACGAAGCGCTGAAGGTTGAGCGCAGTATTTCGTTTGAAGAAATAGTTCTCGCGATTGAAGCCGATGGCTTATTGGATGAGTTGTGCCACCCAAACCCGGAAAAATATCCAAACCAATCTGTTTTGGTCGTGGCGCTTGAGGCTTATGTTTACTTGGTGCCTTACGTTGAAGAGCCGGATTACTATTTTTTGAAAACAGTAATCCCCAGCAGAAAAGCTACGCGCGACTACTTGTTTAAGGAATAACGAAATGAAAAAGCTTGATCCGTTTGAGAAAGACATTTTGGCCGCCTACGAAAGAGGTGAGCTAAAAACAACCTCCCCTTCAAAAGCCAGGTTGGCGAAATTCAAGGCCGCCGCCACGGCAACTTTTCTCAAGGAAAAACGAGTGAATATCCGCCTTTCCACGCCTGACCTGATGGATATTCAAGCCCGGGCGCTTGAAGAGGGTTTGCCATATCAGACGTTGATCGCCAGTGTCCTTCACAAGTTTGTATCGGGACGCCTTGTAGAGCCATCTTCAAGCCTAACTTCTCGAACTTCTCGCTCAAGCGGGACGCGCCAAAAGCGGCGCGCCCCTTAGCCCCATGTTGAACCGGATATGCGGCGTGATGCATCCGGGACGAGCGGGCGGCAACCTGCAAATGCCGGGCTATCCCGATACGCCCAATCCGGAAGCGCCGCTGAAAACAAGGATTCAAGAAAAGTCGGCCCTGGCGATACGGCGCCAGTCATCCAAGCGCTGAAAATTTCTCAGCCGCGCCGCTGGCGCCGGGTTTCAAACAGGCAGATGCCGGCGGAGACGGAAACATTCAGGCTTTCCACGCTGCCGTACATCGGGATGCGCGCCAGTTCATCGCAGGTTTCGCGCGTCAGGCGGCGCAGGCCGCCGCCTTCGGCACCCAAGACCCAGGCGACAGGGCCTTTCTGGTCTATCGCATAGATGTCGCGCGTGGCTTCGCCTGCCGCGCCGATGACCCAGATTTCGCGTTCCTGCATTTCGCGGATTGAGCGGGCAAGGTTGGTGACCACGACATAGGGCACGCTGTCGGCGGCGCCGCTGGCCACCTTGATGGCTGTGGCATTCAGGCCGCAGGCCTTGTCCTTGGGTGCGATTACGGCATGTGCGCCGGCGGCGTCGGCGACGCGCAGGCAGGCGCCCAGGTTATGCGGGTCGGTAATGCTGTCGAGCACTAGCAGCAGGGCGGTTTCCTGCAAGCCTTCGAGCACGTCATCCAGCGCCACATGTTGGGCTTGCGCGGCGACACGGGCCACAACGCCTTGATGCGCCGCATTGCCGGCCAGCGCATCCAGCCGCGCGTTATCGACCATGATCACGCGCACCCCGGCGGCATCGGCGAGTTTCAGCAGGTCGCGCATGCGGCCGTCCTGGCGGCCTTCGGCAACGTTGATTTCACGCACATCCTTGGCGGCATGGCGCAGCTTGGCGATGATGGCGTGAAAGCCGTGGATCAGGCGGGTTTCAGACATGTTGTTCTCCCAGGATGCGAATTTCCCGTTGCGGGAAAGGGATGTTGATACGGTGTTCCTTGAAGCTCCGCCAGATGGTCAGGTTGATGTCCGAGCGTAATGCGCCGAGGCCATTTTCAGGATCGGTGATCCAGCAGCCGAGTTCAAGGTTGATGCCGGAATCGGCGAATTCAATCAGCAGCACGCCAGGCGCCGGTTCGGCCAGCACGCGCGGATGCGCGTGTGCGGCATCGATCAACAGGCACATGACCAGTTCCAGATCGCTGTCATAACTGACCTGCACGGGGATGGCGACACGCACCTGGCGGTCGGTGTAGGAATCATTGCGCACCACCGAGCTGACCAGCAGTTCGTTCGGCATCAGGATTTCCGCGCCGGTCAGGGTGCGCAGTACGGTGAATCGCGTAGTGATGCGCGTGACCTGGCCGCGGTCGCCGCCGATGCTGATGATGTCCCCGATGCGTATCGAGTGGTCGAGCAGCAGGATGAAGCCAGAGACATAATTGCTGGCGATTTTTTGCAGGCCAAAACCCAGGCCGACGCCTAGTGCGCCACCAAATACTGACAGCGTGGTCAGGTCGATACCCACCAGCGGCAGGGCGATCAACACAGCAATCAAGGCCATGAACGCGCGCGACAAGCGGACGAAAACCATGCGCAGGCTGCTATCCATATCGGTCGCCCGGTTCAGCCGCGCTTCAAAGG
>JBAQUE010000218.1:0-9858 GCA_049297315.1 Rugosibacter sp. | reverse complement strand
CCTCCCCTCCGCTCGGCGGTGCAGAGGGGAAGGTGGTGCTGGTGACACGGCGGGAGCCGCAAAAGCCTGGAGAATATTTTTATTGGTTTAATCCAATCTTCAACGCCCCATCTTTTTGCTCAAGACTGAAATTGCGTAAGACGTTCATACCAAGTAGGGCCTCATCTCCCATGTTTGGCATGATGCTAACTTCCACATTAGTCATTCGAAAAGCACCAAACTGAAGTTCGGGTACGAATGCACGGCATGTGCTGGCAATTCCGTTTGCGGTGGAGGATTGCCCCGGAGTGCATCGGCCGATCCCTGCCCTGACTGCTACAGCGGGGGATATCGCGACGGTGCTTGCACCCGTATCGATCATGAAAACCACAGGAGTGCCATTGATCATTCCTGAACTGCGGTAATGCCCACGTGGATCCTGTCGCAACTCTACAGTTCCTTGGCCGATTATCTCTGTTGCTAATGTTGATGGTGTTTCTCTTACCCTCAGCATTTCATCTGAAGCAGGTTTTGTTGATCGGTATCGGATCAGTATGTCACCCGGTTTTTGGCCAGACGCCTCGAATTCGGCAAAGGTCGTCTTCCCCTGTTCGATATTTATACCGCCTTCGACATTGATCCTCGCCCCGTTTGCGAAGCCGTTATCGGTATTGCACCATTCATGCGCATTCCCGAAAAAAAGCATCAATCCATAGCGGCCGGTTGGGAGGCTAACGATAGCGGAAGAGCCCGTGGCGACTGAAACGGCAAGTAGTTTTTGACCGTTGTTTGGGTTAGTGATTATGGCAACCAGTGGAAAGCTGTGCTTGTTCTGAAAATCGAGGCCGGAGAAGAGAACATCTGTTCGCTTCATCGCAGGAGGATCGAATACCAACGTAGCGCCGTTGTCTGGCAACTGCGAGCAGTTGGATGGTGAGCTATCTCTACCCTGTTGCTGCAAATGAGCAGTCGTAGCGCGGGAACTTTGTGATGCTTGCAGAAAGCCCTTCGGCCCGAAATAGTTGAATACCATCACGGCAAATGTGAAGATCAATCCCCATGCGAGTAAGTTTTTTGCAAATGAACCAGATTTTCTCGGCTGTGGTTGATCACTCCCAACGACAGTACGACCCCGAAATGATTTGGGTGAGTAATAGGAGTCTTTCCAATTTTTATCGGAAGGTTTCCTGCGCATGTAGTCTCGATCTTGAATCCCCACTGTGCTTGTCCAGTCTGAAGATTGATTCCTTCGTTTCTCGCGTGATCCATATTGTATCTTTTGAGAGGAAGAGGCGTGCCGTATTTATTTAGGACACATCTCTTAGTGACATGGTGATTTTCATTCCCCTCTGCACCGCCGAGCGGAGGAAGGTTTGCCGGGAGGTTTCCGGTGGCGTTGTCTGACGCCGTCCCGCGAAGCGGAATCCAGGCGCGCAAAGCGAGAAGCGAGTTTAGCCACCGGCCCGGCGAGCCTTTCTCCGCTCGGGTAGCCCGCAGGGCCGGGGCGGCGGGGCGCGTTTCTTTGGATACTTTCTTGCCGCGCAGCAAGAAAGTATCTCGCCTGCCGGGGCGAGTCCCGGCGCGGGGGTCGAATCGTGATTGCGGTAAAAGTCGGCGCTGGCGAGACGGCGATAGGGGCGTTAGCGGTGACTTTTAGGGCGTCAAGCGCAGAGAAGTTGTCTTCTTTGAAGGTTTCAAGTTTGGCAGCACGGCACGCTGGGCTTCTTTCCAGTCCAGGAACTCTGTCGAGTCTTTTCCCTTGGTTTCCCAAAAGGCGCGTTCTTCCGCTTCGTTCTTGAATTTCGGCAGCGGTTTAGTTTGCTTGCTCATAGATGATCCTTTCTTTCCGGTGCATGTCGCGGGCTGGAATTATTCGAATAAGTGTATCGTCAACGCGTCGCTTGCATTACCGTCGGCCCCCATCCCCAGCGTCCTTCCCACGCGCCGCGCACCATGTTCGGATATTCGGGTTGGCCGAGGCTGCCGTTGTAGCGGCCCAGGGCGCGGTACAGGTCACCGTTTTCGATGTCGAGGTAGTGACGCAAAATTGTGCAGCCAAAGCGCAGATTGGTGCGCAGATGAAACAGGTTGCTGTCCTGGTTGCCGATCAGCTTGACCCAGAAGGGCATGATCTGCATGTAGCCGCGCGCGCCGGCGGATGACACGGCGTATTTCCTGAAGCCGCTTTCCACCTGGATCAGGCCGAGCACCATTTGCGGGTCGAGCCCGGCGCGCTTGGCTTCGTAATACACGGTCTTGAGAAAATCGATACGCGCGTCGCGGTCCGGCATGCGCGGCGCCAGGCGACGCGACATTTCGGTCAGCCAGTTGATTTTTTCTTCCAGCGACGGGAACTGCGGTTCGGGCGATGCATGGTCGGCGATTGATGCCTGCAATGCGGCCTGTACGCTGGCCGCCAGCGGCTCATACTGCTGCGCGCCAGCCCAGACGCGGCTGGCCAGCAACAGCAGCAGAAGCGGAATCAGGCGCACAGCTTTTGTTGCAGGAATCCGCTGATTTCATCCGCCGCCAGCAACGTCGCGTCGGCGTCGGTGCGCCCTTTGTATTCGAGCTTGCCTTCTTTCAGGCCGCGCTCGCCGACGACAATGCGATGCGGCACGCCGATGAGTTCCCAGTCAGCAAACATCGAGCCGGGACGCTCGTCGCGGTCATCCAGCAACACGTCGATGCCGGCGGCGATGAGCTGTGCGTAAAGCGCATCCGCTGCGGCTTTGACCATCGCCGATTTGGCGTAGGCCATGGGCACGATGACCACGCTGAAGGGCGCGATGCTGGCGGGGAACACGATGCCGCGTTCGTCATGCCCTTGTTCAATCGCCGCGCCGACGATGCGCGAGACGCCGATGCCGTAACAGCCCATTTCCATGACCTGTTCCTTGCCCTGCTCGTCGAGAAACGTGCATTTGAGCGCTGCGGCATATTTGGTGCGCAACTGGAAAATGTGCCCGACTTCAATGCCGCGGCAGATTTCCAGCGCGCCCTGGCCGTCGGGTGAGGGATCGCCGGCGACGACATTGCGGATGTCGGCGATTTCAGTGGGCAGGGGCAGGTCGCGGCCAAAGTTGACGCCGGTCAGGTGGTCGCCTTCGCTATTTGCGCCGCAGACAAAGTTGCTCATCGCCGTCACCGCGCGGTCAGCCACGATGCGGCCGTTAAAACCGGCTGGGCCGATGTAACCGGGCTTGCAACCGAGTGCGGCAACGATTTCTTCATCGCGCGCAAAGCGGAATTCACCGATGCATTTTTGCGCCTTGATTTCGTTCAGCTCGTGGTCGCCGCGCAACAGTAAGAGGACGAATTGGCCTGTTTCCTTAACGGAGCCAGCCATCACGGCGACGGCCTTGACCATTTGCGTTACCGGCACGCCAAGAAACCCGGCGACGTCGGCGCACTTGGTCTTGCCTGGCGTCGATTTTTTCTCGCATTTTTCAATAGTCGCCGTCTCGCCATCCGCTACGGCGAGGAGAGCGTCTTTTGCTCGACCGCCTTGTAGCGCAGTTGTTTCATCAGCGCCAGCGCTCTGCGTCCCTGTGGGAACTATCTGCGGCAGGATGGCCTCAGCCAGCTCCACATTCGCCGCGTAGTCCGACGTCGGGCAAAAGGCGATGGCATCCTCGCCGGAATCGGCCAGCACATGAAACTCGTGCGAACCCGTGCCGCCAATCGAACCCGTATCCGCCGCCACCGCGCGGAACTTGAGGCCCAGCCGTGTGAAGATGCGCGTGTAGGCTTCATGCATGACGCGGTATTCGCGCTCCAGGTCAGCGAACGAGGTGTGGAATGAATACGCATCCTTCATCAGGAATTCACGCCCGCGCATGACGCCAAAGCGCGGCCGAATTTCATCGCGGAACTTGGTCTGGATCTGGTAAAAGTTGCGCGGCAACTGGCGATAGCTTTTCACCTCGCGGCGCACGATGTCGGTAATCACTTCTTCGTGCGTCGGCCCGATCACAAAATCGCGCTGATGGCGGTCCTTGAAACGCAACAGTTCGGGGCCATAGCCCGGGCCGCGGCCGGATTCCTCCCACAGCTCGAAGGGTTGTACGGCGGGCATCAGCAGTTCGATCGCGCCGGCGCGGTTCATCTCTTCGCGCACGATGGTTTCCACCTTGCGCAGCACGCGCAGCCCGATCGGCATCCAGGTATAAATGCCGCCGGCCAGACGCCGGATCAACCCGGCGCGCAGCATCAATTGGTGGCTGACGATCTCGGCGTCAGAAGGGGCTTCCTTGAGGGTGGCGATGAAAAACTGGCTGGCGCGCATGGGGTGCTTGGCAAAATGTCAAAAAAAGCATTTTACCTTTCGCCGTCCCCCTGCTGCGCGCTGCCTGGCGAGCGTTGCTAGTCTTTATGTAACGCCACCATGGATTTTGCTTCCGGCTCACCGGGATGCAGCCAGGCCACCATGCGCGGTGACCAGGCGATCTGCGGCGTACCGCCATAAGAGAAAAACACATCGCCAGTTTCGTTATCGACCGACAACGCATGCACCAGCACTTGCCGCGGGAACGGGTATTCGATGAACGATTTGTCGGCGATATTGAAGCGATACACCTTGCCATTCCGGCCGACGGTCCACACCGCATTGCGCGTGGGATCCCAATTCAGCGCATACGGGCCGGCAGCCCAATCCGGCAGCGCGAAGCGGCCGATTTCTTTTCTCGCTTTGGTGTCGTAGACCAGTATCCGCCCAGCGCCATCCAGCGGCACATACAGCACGTCGTCTTTATCAATTGTCAAGCGGCGTGGGCCATCGCCGCGCGGGATGTCTATTTTTTCCGTCACTCGCCCGCTGGCGGTATCCACCGCAAACACATAGCCATTCAACTGGGTAAACCACACCGTCTTGCCGTCGGCTGTCATCGCGCCGCCATACACCATCGATTGCGCCGGGGCCTCGCCGGTGGACGGCGCATCAACCGTCAGCGTCTTGCCGGTGCGCGGGTCGAGGCGGATCAATTTGTTCTGCGCGATCAGGCTGGCCCAGATGCCGCCGGTCGCGTCATAGCCGACGTAATAGCCGGCTTTGTAGGCAAAGCTATGTACGCCGGCAGTCGGGCCGCCGGCTGGCCAGATTTCCCATTTTTCTGTCAGCGGATCGTAACGGCCGATGCTGCCGGGGTTTTGCAATACGGCCACGAGCTTGCCATCCTGGTCCGGCGCCAGGGTATGCCCGTTGGCTACGCCTTTGGGCAAGGGCAGCATCCTGATTTCGCCGGTGCGCGGGTCAATGCGCGCTATGCGCGGGTTGGCCCAATCCATCGAGTAGATGAAACGCTTGCCATCATTGCGCTTGGCGACGGTGGTGTCGTGCCATAGGGAGCCTGCAATGGGTTCTGGCATCTGGTATTCGCGAAACACGGTGCCGATAGTGCCGACTGGCGCCAGCAGTTTCTGGTAATCCGCCAGCTTGTATTCCGCAAAGCTCGCCGGCATGTATTGCGCGAGCAGCGGCGCCATGACTTCCTCATCCGCGTGGCTCCAGGAGGCGACCATGTCGCTACCGGGAGCGCCATCATGCGGGCGCCTTTCAAACATGCCGAGCGGCAGCGTGGACAGGTCGAGGGATGGATTGAGGCCGGCTGATTTGACGCGCATGAACTTGAAAATATCGAACCAGACTTTTTCTTTTTCCTGGACGGACAAGGCGCCAAACATGCTGATGTAATGCTTCGCCTTGGCAAAAGGCAAATCATGGCACTGCGCGCAGTTAAGCGACATCATGTGCGTGGCTGGCGTATCGGGCAAGTAACGCGTAACCCAGGCGGAGCCGGAAACCTGTTCGGCCACATTGTCCATTGGCGCCACGGTGATCGTCGCCAGTAGCCGGTTGCCTTTCGGCTTGACCGTGATTGAGCCATGTTGCACATAGCCCACCTTGAGCATGCGCACGGACTTTGCCGGAAGTGAGGCAACCCCGAGATCGGGAAATTCAAATTTTCCCTGACCGTTCGTCAATACGCTGATGGTCGCGGAACTCAGCCGCTTGTCTTCCACGGTGACCAGCACGCCATCCACGGGTTGCCCGGCGGTGTCTTTAACGACACCTTGTAGAACTGCGCTATTTGCATTGGTCATCAACAGCAAAAGACTGGCCGCCAGACCACATCCAAAAGCAAGACTTCTCGCACGCAGTATCAGGTTTTTGGTGATCATCATTTCTTCCTTCGGTTATCCGCCGATGGCATCATCAGTTGGGTTGCGGGCCACTGATCGCCGCCACTTTTTTTGCCGCTTCCGCATCGTCCGGATGCAACCAGACCACCATGTGCGGGCCTTTTAGCGAAGCGATCGGCGCATACGAAAAGTAAACATCGCCGGTCGTTTGGTCGATGGGCAACGAGCGGATAAACACGCCCTCCGTCCTTGGCATCGGATATTCCGTGAACGCCTTGCCCGCCACATCGAATTTATAGACCTTGGCCGCATTGCCTGAGGCCAGCCAGACGGCGTTCCGTTTCGCATCCCAATTCACCGCATAAGTCGCGGCCGCGCGATCAGGCAAAGGGAAGCGGCCCATCTCTTTTTTTGCTTTCGTGTCATAAACGAACAACTGGCCGGCGCCATTCAGTGGCACATAGATGACGTCATTCTTGTCGATGGTCAGGCGGCGCGGCCCATCGCCACGGGGAATCGGCAGCACGTCTTCAACCCGCATGGTTTTTGTGTTCACCGAAAACACGGAGCCTTCCAGCTGGGTAGCCCAGATGTGTCCGCCATCCGCTGTCATGACCAGCCCGTAGAGGCCGGAAACAAAGGTGCGGTCACCCACTTCAGGCGATTCATTCGTGCCCGGCGCATCGACTGTTGCTGTCTTGCCGGTCTTGGGGTCCAGCTTGATCAACTGATTGGTGCCGATCAGGCTGGCCCATACGGCGCCATTCACATCGAAGCCCATTTCAAAGCCGGCCTTGTAGGCCATGCTGTGCACAAAGCCCCCACCCCCGCCGCCAAACTCCGCACCGCCAGGTTTGCCGGCATCCCATACCGTCCAGGTTTCGGATTTCGCGTCAAACCGCGCAAGCTGGCCTGAAATCATGATGGTTGCCCAGATGTCGCCATGCGCATCGGGCACCAGCGTGTGTCCGCCTATCATGCCTTTGGGCAGCGGCAGCGTCCTGACTTCACCCGTTGCTACATCGACGCGGGTCATGCGGTAATTGATGAAATCCACCGAATACACAAAAAACTTCCCATTCACCCGGGTAATTGCGCTGTCGTGGAACATCGAAACCGCCGGCTGCGGTAGTTGGTATTCACGAATAACGGTGCCCGGGCCGCCGACAGGCGCCAGCAGTTTTTCGTAATCTGCGAGCGGGTAGGTGTCAAACGAGTGCGGCATGTATTTGGTCAGCACCGGCGCCATGGCCAGTTCATCCGCGTGGCTATAACCATTGATCCTGTCATCCGCGAATGCTGACAGCGGCATTTTCTCAATGCCCGGATCAAGCCCGGCTGGCGCGATGCTGACTGCTTTCACACGCATGAAGCGCATGACGTCGTACCAGACTTTTTCGCGCTGCGCATCCGGCAGCATGGAAAACTTCGTGATGTAGTTGCGCGCCTTGGCAAACGGAAACTGATGGCACTGCGCACAGTTGAGCACGATGGCATGACCGGCTGGCGTATCCGGAAGGTTCGCCAGCCAAGCCGAGGGAGGAACCTGGGTGGCGACGTTGTCGATGCGTTTGACGCGGATGGAGGCTACCTGACGTTGCCCTTGCGTTTTAATCTGGGGAGCATCGTCCTGCACATAGCCGACTTTTTGCATGCTGAGCGCAGTCGCGGCAATTTTATTGCGGCCCAGATCGGCGAAGGAAAATTGTCCATTGCTGGCGGTATAAGTTGAGACGGTGGTGGCATTCAGGCCGGCTGTCTTGACCGTAACCACAGCTCCGCCAACAGGCTGGCCATCAAGGTCGCGCACGCTGCCTTCAAGGCCTGCGGCGCTGGCGCCACCGGCTAGAGTAACTGTCAACGCGATGAGCAGGTTGCCCAGATGAAAGGATGCCGTGCGCCTGACCAAATGCGCTGCACTACGCAAGCTCACTAGATGATTTGCCATGATTCCCCCACCCCAATTATTTTTTGCTGATTATTGTCGTTGATGTGTGTTGCGATTTTCTGCAACCAATTACATCTGCCTATCTTACTCCCCGTGATATTGCACAACAGTCTTCACCACGCAGAATTCTTCCAGCGCGAGAAAGCCTTTTTCGCGGCCATGGCCGCTGGATTTCACGCCGCCAAAAGGCAGTTCGACGCCGCCGCCCGCGCCATAGCAATTCAGATACACCTGTCCGCACTGCATGCGCTTGGCCATGCGCGTCTGGCGTGCGCCGTCGCGGGTCCAGATGCCGGCGAGCAGGCCGAAGTCGGTCGCGTTGGCCAGATTCACCGCATCTTCTTCGTCCTTGAACGGCATCACCGACAACACCGGGCCGAAGACTTCAGCGCAGGCCAGTTCGTGGTCGCGCGGCACCGCGCCGAACATCGCCGGGGCGACGTAATAGCCGCCGGGCGGCACGCCATCGGCCACCTTGCCTTGCGCCAGCAGCGGCACACCGCTGGCGATGGCGCGGCGCATGAAGCCTGCCACGCGCTCTTTCTGCGTGGCGTTGATCAGCGGCCCGCAGTCCAGATCCATCGCGGGCGAGCCGGTGCGTGACTGGGCAAAGCGCTGTTGCAGGTCTTTGACGAATTCATCGTAGATCGATGCCTGAACCAGCACGCGGCTGCCAGCCGAACAGGTTTGTCCGGCATTCTGCGTGATCGCCTTGAGGATGGTGGTCGCGGCGCGATTGAGATCGGCATCGGCGAAGACGATCTGCGGTGACTTGCCGCCGAGTTCAAGCACGCATTTGATCAGGCTGTCGCCCGCCGCTTTCTGCACCAGCCGGCCGACTTCGGGCGAGCCGGTGAAGGTGACGAAGTTGATGCCCCGGTGCGCGGTTAGCGCCGCGCCGGCTTCTTCGCCCAGGCCGGTGACGACATTCAGCGCACCATCGGGCAGGCCGGCCTGCTGCGCAATGCGGCAAAATTCCAGCGGCGTGAGGCAAGCATCTTCGGACGGCTTGAGCACGGCGGCGTTGCCCATGGCCAGCGCGGGCACCACCGAGCGGCCGAACATCTGCGCCGGATAGTTCCACGGCAGGATGTGCGCGGTGACGCCATACGGTTCGCGCAGCACGACGACGTGATAATCGTTGAGGTAGGGAATCTGCTGGCCATGCACCTTGTCCGCCGCGCCGCCATAAAACTCGCAGTAGCGGGCGGCTACCGTGATGTCGTTGCGCGCCTGCGCCAAGGGCTTGCCGGTGTCGCGCGCTTCGAGTTGCGCGAGTTCTTCATGGCGCGAGAGGATGATCTGCCCCATTGTGCTGAGGATGCGCCCGCGCTCGGTGGCGGTGAGTTTTCCCCATGCGCCGTTCAGCGCCGCGCGCGCCGCGGCCACGGCGCGGTCAATGTCGGCCGCCGTGCCGCGCGCCAGATGGTCGAAAGTCTCGCCGGTGCTGGGGTCAATGACCGGCAGGCTTGCGCCGTTGGCGGATGCGGCCCACTGGCCGCCAATGAAGTGTTGTTGCATGTCGAGTGTCCTTTAACGCTAATGGCTCCGATGATCCGCTCAGAATCATCAAATCCATCAACTTCGTTGTCACTGCATCAATGGCTGGCAAATGGGCCCGCCACTCCCATCCTCCCCTCGCGGGGAGGCTTCTATCTGGCTCGCTACGCTCGATCATTACACAGCGCACTTGCCCAAGTATTTCACGCTAAAGAAAAGTCGGCGCTGGTGAAACAACTGCGCTACAAGGCGGTCGAGCAAGAAACGCTCTCCTCGCCGTAGCGGATGGC
>JBAQUE010000217.1:0-17398 GCA_049297315.1 Rugosibacter sp. | reverse complement strand
GTGCAGGATATGCAACCCAGCGCAGAAACCCCCTTCGAGCCCGGCGAGGCGCTCAAGGAGGCCGAAGCGGAGATCGGCATCTCGGATTGGGTCGATTCCGATACCAATGAGCCTGCAGAGGAAGAACGTCCGCGGATCGAAGATGATCATTGAGTTGCATTTTCTTCCATTGCCGCACAATCCGCTCATCAGGCTTTGTGCTACCCGCCCACCAGCACCGGGAACAGCTCCTTGAGGCCGATGGCCATCGATTCCACCGCAATCGCCGCCAACAGCAGGCCCAGTAAACGGTTGGCCACATTGAGCCCGGCCGTACCCATCAGGCGTCCGATGGATACGGCCATGCGCAGCATCAACCAGACCACGGCGCAGACCGCGCCGATGATAACGATCACCAGCACATCATGGAGCAGCCCGCCTTGCTGTACGGCGATCATCACCGTGCTGATGGCGCCCGGCCCAGCCAGCAGCGGCACCGCCAGGGGGACAATGCCCAGCGTTTCTGCGCCATCGAGCGCATCGGCCTCCGCCGCCGTCTGACGCACATCGCCAGGTTTGGCCTGGAGCATGGCAAAGGCCATCATCAGCAACACCAGGCCGCCACCGATGCGGAAAGACGCGAGACTCGTGCCCATCGTACGCAACACGGCTTCCCCAGCCAGCGCAACACCCACCAGCACGCCAAACACGGTCAAACTGATCACCTTGGCCAAACGGCGGCGATCAGCGGCTGAACGATATTCGCACATGCCAAGAAAAATCGGTATCGCCATGAAAGGATCCAGCACCGCCAGCAAAGACAGCAGGAAGCGGCTGTAGTTGGTCCAGTGCGCCAATTCACCCACTCAAGTCCACCCACTGGGCGTCGCGGAGATTTTTGGTCACGCCATCATGCGAGATGAATTTGCATGCCGGCATCTCATTTCCAGACCAGAATCTGCGGCTCCTTGCGATCTGTTTGCGGTGTCTCGCCAGCGGGTACCCCGACGATGATCGGGGCGATGGCTGTCACCGTTGCGGGTATCCCGAGTTCAGCCTTCAGTTCGGAAGAATTGAGCGCCGAGACTGATGAACCAATGACACAGGTACCCAGCCCCATGGCGCTGGCGGCAAGCATCAGGTTCCCTGCAGCCAGCCAGCAGTCGGCAAACACAAACGGTCCCGTGGAATCGGCGCAAATAACGATTAGCGTGCCGGCGTTATAGAAAACATTGAAATCCGGGTCTGCGAAGTTCGCAAGCACAGGATTCCCTGCATGCAGGCGGGCGTTATGCGCCTCCCGGACAAAGAACTCTTTGGCGCGCACGGAAATGCGCCGCAAGATGTCCGCATCCTGCACGATGACGAAGGCCCATGGCTCCCCATGCGCGGCTGTCGGCGCACGCATGGCTGCTGCCAACAGCCGGATGACCGTGGCCTGGTCAATCTTTTCCGGTGCATAGTCACGCACCGAACTGCGCCCGTTAATGGCCTCCATTACGCTCATGCCATTGGGGAATTGCGCCATGCCGGTCTCCATCTGCTTGGACAATTCCCTCATTCTAGGCCAGATATCAGGATGCGCAAACATGGCGCAGCCGGCTGGCCCCGAACAGGGCCGCCTTACTTGCCCTTGGGGATTTTCGCGGACTTCAATGCCCGGTGCAATTGGGAAATGTCCAACCTGCGCAGCAGTGAGGTTTTCTTCTGCTGATGGGCTTCCATGCGGTTGAGTACACCGCAGAGAAATTGCAATGCCTGCACGATGTAAGGCCCCTTGTTCAGCATGACGCATTCGGCTCGCCCGCTCATGGCCGCGTCGGTTACCTCGGCGCGCGACGGCATGCCCTCCTTGGCCAGGGATTCCAGCACCTGCGTAGCCCAGATTACCGGCACATGGGCCGCCTCGCACAGCCAGAGTATCTCTTCCTGCACTTCCGACAAGCGCTCGAAGCCTACCTCGACGCCCAGATCGCCACGGGCAACCATGATGGCCACCGGATAATGCTTCATGGCTTCGAGCAGCAAGGCCGGCAACTCGGCAAAGGCCTGCCGGGTCTCGATCTTGAGCACGATGCCAAGCGCGGGCTTGCCCAGGCGGTCAAGCTCGGCGATCAGTTGCGCGATATCCTCGGGCCGCTGCACAAAGGACATCGCCAGCATGTCGGCATGCTTGACGGCAAACGCCATGTCCTGCAGATCCTTGGCGCTCAAGGCGGACAAGACAAGCTGGCTGTCCGGCAGGTTGATCCCCTTCTCCCCGTGCAGCCTGGCGCTACCGCCCGTCGCGTGCACGATGCGGATGGTGAGCCGGACAGCGGCAACGTCACTGATTTCGCCGGCGATCTTGCCATCATCGAAAAAAATCCGCTCGCCCGGCTGCACGCTGTGGAATACTTCCGCCAGGCTGCATGTCACGATGGCGGGCGCCACTATCTCGCCTGCAGCGTTGCGCATGGCGTCCCGTCCCGCCTCGTCGCCCAGCATCAGCAGCAACGTATCCCCCGGCTTGAGCACAATGGCTTGCGGTAGCGCATCGAACCCGGCGACAGGCGCCTTGCCCAGCAGCCGCTTGCCGCGATGCAAGGCGAGAACGGTGCCGGGTGCGATATAAGCCGTTGCGGAGGCCTCGCACACGCAACCATGTTCAACCTTGTCCACGACGGCCAGCGTCCGCCGGTTGCCGCGCGCATCGACGAAGCGGATGCGGTCGCCGGTGCGGACAGCCAGCAGCAGATTTCCCCGCACCGGGATCGCACCCGGATCGGGCGCCGTCATCGCCTCCCCCGCCACCAGGGTAACGCGGGCCGGCGCCACGACCTGGCCCAACTGGTTACGCGCCGGCTTCCACTTGGCGACCTGCACACCAGCTTGCATAGCGCCGGTGCGCAACTTGGGGCCCGCGAGGTCAAACGAAATCCTGCACCTGCGGCCCAGCACCTTTTCGGCATGCCGCAAGTGGCGGATCATGCGTGTCCACTCAGCCGGGGAATCATGGGCGCAGTTGATGCGCATGATCTCCATCCCGTTGGCCACCAGCGCTTTTATCAGCATTGGATCATCCGCGGCTTCGCTGGGCATGGTCACCATGATCCGCGTCTTGTGCTCGGGCAGGCAGGGACCCAGAATCGCATCGGCATGCAGGGCGAGAAGCTCGGCGCCCTCGGCGAACGATATGACATCCGCCGCCCGTGGGGTCTCCCGCAAAGGCAGTCCCAACAACTGGTGAAGCAGTCCGGCAACGGCATCCAGCGTCGCCATCACATGTGCTTCCATCCGCCCCAGCGAGCTCATGCCAAGCTGCGCAAGCAGCCCCTGCAATTCGCGGATGTCATGATGGCGCACCGCCAGATAGTGCAGCAGATTGACGGCGCTGCGGCGCAGTTCCGGCGCCAGGTCGTCAAGCTCGAGCGCATATTCGCGCTCCAGATCCAGCGCCGACCGGCGTAACCGCTCTATGCCCGCCAGCGCTACCACGGCCAGTTCATGGCGAAGCTTGGCGAGGGATTTTTGCGGCTTTTTCCTGTGTTGGGTTTTGCTGGTCATTTCGCAAGCGTCATGGGAAATAAGACATGACTCAATCGCACGACATCGCCTGAAGATATCCTGTATCTTGCGGCTGCGCGGGCGCCATTTGACCATGCCATCATGGCAGAAATATTTCCGCCATGAAATATTCGCCCTTTGCGGATTATTTGGGTTGGTTGATGGCTTTCTTTGTTATCGTATCGGTTATGGCCGTAACACATAACGGAGGAAGCCCCATGCAGCCGAATAAAATTAGCGGCATTGCCTATCATCTGTCGCCAGCATCCGGCCGGAAAGGATGCGCATGAACAACGGCCATCTGACCCGCGCCGCTTTCGCCATCGTGCTGGCTGGCGGCCGCGGCAGCCGCCTGATGCAGCTTACCGACTGGCGGGCCAAGCCTGCCGTGCCGTTTGGCGGCAAATTCCGCATCATTGATTTCACGCTCTCCAATTGCGTCAATTCGGGCGTGCGCCGCATCGGGGTCGCCACGCAGTACAAAGCGCAAAGCCTGATCCAGCACCTGCAACGCGGCTGGAGCTTTCTGGATGGGCGCTTTCAGGAATTCATCGACATCCTGCCTGCACAACAACAAGTCAGCGAGGACTGGTATCGGGGCACCGCCGATGCGGTGTATCAGAACCTCGGCCTGATCCGGCGCAACCGGCCGAAATATGTGCTGGTGCTCTCTGGCGATCACGTCTATAAAATGGACTATGGACGCATCCTGCTGGAACATGTGCAAACCCAGGCCGATCTGACCGTCGCCTGCATGGATGTGCCGCTGACGGATGCCAGCGCCTTCGGCATCATGGATGTCGGCCATGACAAACGCGTATCAGCCTTTAGCGAAAAACCCGACCATCCGCCGCCGATGCCGGACCGCCCCGACCGCGCGCTGGCCAACATGGGCGTGTATGTGTTCAATGCCGATTTCCTGTATGAACAACTGATCCGCGACAAGGACGACGCCAACTCCGCACATGATTTCGGCAAGAACGTGATTCCGCATTGCGTAGCCCACCATCGCGTGTTCGCCCACAGCTTCGCCGATTCCTGCGTCGGCATGGACAGTTCCGGCATCCCCTACTGGCGCGATGTCGGCACCATCGACGCTTACTGGGAAGCCAACCTGGAACTGACCAAGGTCACGCCCGAGCTCAACATGTATGACGAAACCTGGCCCATCTGGACACATCAAGAACAACTGCCACCAGCCAAATTCGTCTTTGACGACGATGATGGGCGACGCGGCACGGCAATCGACTCACTGGTTTCTGGCGGCACCATCATCAGCGGCGCAGCGGTGTACCGCTCCCTCCTGTTCTCCCGCGTGCGCGTGCATAGCTACGCCCAGGTAGAGGATTCGGTGATCCTGCCGGATGTCACTATCGGCCGCCATGCCAGGCTGCGCCGCGTGATCCTGGACAAGCATTGCCATATCCCCGAAGGCATGAGCATCGGCTTTGACCCTGAAGCAGATCGCCAGCGCTTCCATGTCAACGGCAACGGCATCACCCTGGTCACGCCGGAAATGCTCGGCCAACAGGCGCACCACTTCATCCGTTGATGGGCGCTGACGTTCAACCCATGAAACAGCTCAAGCTCGTTTTTCTGTGGCACATGCACCAGCCCGATTACCGGGATCATGGCGATGGTCTGGGTGTCCAAAAAGTTTTGAATCCGCTTTTGGACGGCGCTGATGAAGCCACTGCGCTACAAGGCGGTCGAGCAAAAAACGCTCTCCTCGCCGTAGCGGATGGTGACACGGCGACAGGTGATACGGCGAGCGGCGAATTCATGCTGCCCTGGGTTTATCTGCACGCCATGAAAGACTACAGCGACATGGCATCGCACCTGGAGCGTTATCCGGAGATTCGCTGCGTGGTGAATTTTGTGCCGGTGCTGCTGGAACAGATCGAGGATTACGCCCGGCAATTCGCCAGCGGGCAATTCCGCGACCCGCTATTGCGCATGCTGGCCGCGCCCGACCTCAACCAGATCACGGCAACTGATCGCCAGTTGCTGCTGAATGCCTGCTTTCGCAGCAATCACGTCAACATGCTGACGCCCTTCCCGCGTTACCAGCATCTGCACAACCTTTACCTGGATCTCTGCCGTGAGGGTGAAGCCACGCTCGCCTATCTTTCCGGCGCCTATTTTTCCGATCTCGTCACCTGGTATCACCTGTCCTGGACAGGCGAAGCCGAACGTCGCCATAATCCGCTGATTGCTGCACTGATGAGCAAGGGCGAAGGCTTTGACACCACCGACCGGCAGCACTTGCTGGCCAGCATCGGCGAGTTGATCGGCGGTCTCATCCCGCGCTGGCGGGCGCTGGCGGCGCGGGGTCAGGTCGAGTTGTCGGCGACGCCGCAAACCCATCCGCTGGCGCCACTGCTGCTCGACTTCCACGCCGCGCGTGAAAGCCTGCCCGATGCGACGCTGCCCGCCAGCACTGTCTATCCAGGCGGACGCGGCCGCGTCATGGCGCAAATTGAAGCGGGGCGCGCCAGCCATGCCGCCCGTTTCGGCGCGCCGCCTGGCGGCATGTGGCCGGCCGAAGGCGCCATCTCCACGCCCTTTGCCCAGCTTCTGGCCGATGCCGGCTGCCGCTGGATCGCCAGCGGCGAAGGCGTGCTCAAACACAGCCTGGCCGCCAGCGGCATCCACACCACCGCACGTGCAGCCTATCATCCTTGGCAACTGGAGGGCGCGCCCGGACTGACCCTGTTTTTCCGCGACGAGCGGCTGTCCGACCTGATCGGCTTCGATTACGCCAAATGGCACGGACGCGACGCATCCGGGCATCTGGTCGCCCAGCTCGAGGCCATCCTCGACGCCTCGCCACCGGACGAAGAGCCCGTGGTCAGCATCATCCTCGATGGCGAAAATGCCTGGGAACACTATCCCTACAACGGCTACTATTTTTTTGACGACCTGTACAGCCTGCTCAAAGCACACCCGCGCATCCGCACCACGACCTATGCCGGATTGCTGGCGCAAGACCAGCCCGTCGTGGCATCGCGGCTGCCGCAACTGGTGGCCGGCAGCTGGGTGTATGGCACGCTGTCAACCTGGATCGGCGACCAGCAGAAAAACCACGCCTGGGATTTGTTGTGCGCCGCCAAGCAAAGTTATGACCTGGTGCTGACCAGCGGCCGGCTGTCGCCAGAAAAGTCGGCGCTGGCGACACGGCAACTGGCGATCTGCGAGAGCTCCGACTGGTTCTGGTGGTTCGGCGACTACAACCCGGCCGCCAGCGTCGCCAGTTTCGATCAGCTGTTCCGCCACAATCTCACCCACCTCTACCACCTGCTGGCACTCGAACCACCGGTTCAGCTTGAGGCGCCGATTTCCGCCGGGTCAAGCTCGGCCAGTGGCGGTTCGATGCGCCGCGCAACTGAATCGTCTGCATGAGTTCACTGGATCAGCCCGCCATGTCCATCGCCCCCCTTACCCTGCTCTTCGGCGTGCACGCCCACCAGCCCGTGGGCAACTTTCCGGCCGTGATTGATGACGCCCATGCCCGTTGCTACGGCATGTTCATCCGCGTCATGGAACGTTACCCGGACTTTCGCTTCAGCGTGCATTTCTCCGGCTGGCTGCTGGATTACCTGCTGGCAAAATTTCCCGCCGACATGGCGCGGCTGGCGGCCATGACGCGGCGCGGCCAGGTTGAATGGTTCGGCTCGGGCGACTGCGAGCCGGTGCTGGCGGCCATCCCGCAGCGTGACCGGATAACCCAGATCAACACCTTGTCGGACAAAATAGAACGCCATTTCGGCGTGCGTCCCAAAGGCGCCTGGCTCACCGAGCGCGTCTGGGAACCTTCCGTCGTCACCGCGCTGGCCCAAACCGGCATCCGCTATGTGGCCGTCGACGATTACCATTTTCTCTGCGCCGGGGCAGACGCCACAAAACTCGACAGCTTTTACACCACCGAAGATGACGGCCAGCGGCTGGACTTGTTCCCCATTGCCGAGGCCGCGCGCTACCGGCTGCCGTTCTCGCCCGCCGCCGAAGCGGTAGCCTGGCTCGAAGACCTGGCGCGGCAAGGGCGCCACGCCGCGATCTATTTCGACGACATCGAGAAATTCGGCATCTGGCCGGAAACCTATGCCTGGGTCTATGAACAGAAGTGGCTGACGCAATTCATCGAGGGTGTGCTGGCTTCCCCGCTGATTCGCACCGACACCTACGCCGACTATCACGCACGCGAAAAAACCCGTGGCATCGTTTATCTGCCGACCACCTCCTACATCGAGATGAATGAATGGACGCTGCCCGCACCGCAAGCCAGCACCTATCACGCGCTGGTCGAAACGGAAAAGGCGGCCGGCCGGTTCGAGGCGCACAAGGCCTTTTTGCGCGGCGGCATCTGGCGCAACTTCATGTCGCGCTATGCGGAAGTCAACTGGATGCACAAGCGCATGCTGGAGGTTTCGCAACGCCTGGCCGAATTGCCCGCAGCGCAACGCACGGCGCAGATGCAGGAGCACCTGCACCGCGCCCAGGCCAACGACGCCTACTGGCATGGACTGTTCGGCGGCCTTTACCTGCCACACCTGCGCCGCGCGGTATGGCGCAACCTGCTGCTGCTGGAAGCCGATCTCGAACGCATCACGCCGTCCCCCGCACTGGCCTGCCGCGACATTGACAGCGACGGCCGTGATGAAATCACCCTGCGCAGCGGGAAATTGCTGGCCATCATCCGCAAGGATGGCGATGCGGCGCTGGCGGAATTCTCCAGCCTGGCCCTGACGCACAACTTCGGCGATACGCTACGCCGCCACGCGGAGACCTATCATGCAAAACTGCATACAAAAGTTCCCGAAAGCGATCCGGAGGTAGTGCAGGGCAAGCAAAGCGCTGGCGCTGGTGATACGGCACCCACCGCAGAAAAAAACGGCATCGCCTCGGCGCATGACCGCATCGCCTTTATCCATGACATCACCCTGGCAGACGCCACGCCCGACACGCGCCCGCGCGGCATCGCCATCGACACGCTGATCGCCGCCGACGGCGCCCGCCACGCACTTGATCACTACCGGCCCGGCGATACACCCGCCGACTTTATCGCCGAAGGCGATGGCTGGCGCATGGAAAAGCATTACACCCTGCACGGCGACACGCTGGAAATCGCCTATCGCCTCACCGGCGAGGCGACGAACACCTGCCAGATCGAGACTCAACTCAATCTCGCCATGCCCAGTTGCGACGGCTTCGGCGGCCGCTATATCCTGGCCGACGGCAGCATTCCCGGCGGCTTTGGCCAGCAGCTGACATTGAACGACTTGAGCCAGCTCACACTGGCAGACAGCGAACTCGGCGGCGGCGGCGTGCATTTGACCGCCGTTCCGCCATCGCCGACTTTCTCAGGCCAGCCGCACTGCACCGTCTCGCAATCCGAAGCCGGTTTCGAGAAAATCATGCAAGCCGTCTGCCTTACGCTACGCTGGCCGGCGACTGGCGGCTGGCAACGCATTACCCTCAAGGTCACGTCCGCAGCATAGAATCAACGCTAATGGCTCCGATGATCCGCCCAGAATCATCAAATCCATCAACTTCGTTGTCACTGCATCAATGGCTGGCAAATGGGGCCCGCCCCTCCCATCCGCTATGCGGCCCACGGCTGGCTTTGCACAGCCAGCCGGCTGCGGCGGCGCGACGCATGCGTCGCGCATTCCCGCCTCGCCCCCTCGCGGGGAGGCCTCTATCTGGCTCGCTACGCTCGATCATTACACAGCGCACTTGCCCAAGTATTTCACGCTAAACTTGATTCTCAACTTTCTTCACTCACCACCATGCCCGGCACCCGCTATCCGCTCGAAGTCAATCCTGAAATCCCGCCACGTCTCGCCCGGCTTGAGGAACTGGCCAACGATCTCTGGTACAGCTGGAATAGGCCCACACGCGAACTGTTTGCACGCCTGGGTTCCAGCTTGTGGCGGGCAACCAACCACAGTCCCAAGGCATTTCTCAAGCGCGTCGAGCAACAGCGGCTCATGGATGCCGCCACAGACCCCATTTTTCTCGACACGATGGATCGCGTGCTGGCCGCCTATGATGCCTACCACGCAACGCCATCCGCACCCCCTGAATTACCCACCCAGCATGTCGCACAGCCCGCTGGCGTATTCGACTACCACACCAGGCCCACCCTGCCTGAACTATCCGGCAAGCCACCGCTGCAGAAAAATGACCTGATCGCCTATTTCTGCGCCGAGTTCGGCTTCCATGAAAGCCTGCCGATTTATTCCGGCGGGCTGGGCATCCTTTCCGGCGACCACTGCAAGACAGCCTCCGACCTGCATCTGCCGTTTGTCGCTGTCGGCCTGCTCTACCGCCAGGGCTACTTCCGGCAAACCATAGACCGCGACGGCAAACAGCAGGCGCATTTTGCCGACAACAATTTCGACGACATGCCGATCGAACCCGTGCGCGGCGCAGATGGCCTGGATAGGTTCATCGGGGTCGATTTTCCCGGGCGAAAAATCTGGGTCAAGCTCTGGCAGGCCCGCATCGGCAACGCCCGCATCTATCTGCTGGACACCGATATCGAGAAAAACAGCCTGGCCGACCGCGACATCGCCCACCAGCTTTACGGTGGCGACCGCCGCACCCGCATCGAACAGGAAATCCTGCTCGGGGTAGGCGGCGTGCGCGCCTTGCGCGCCCTTGGCCTGCAGCCCACGGTCTGGCACATCAATGAAGGGCACGCAGCATTTCTTGTGCTGGAACGGATTCATGAGCTCATGGAGCAGGGCCAGGCCTTCGCCACCGCGCTCGAAGCCACCGCCGCCAACACCCTGTTCACCACGCATACGCCGGTACCTGCAGGCCATGACCATTTTGCCGATGACATGGTGATGCACTATTTTGACGGCTTCTGCAAGGCTGGCAAGCTTGACCGCTCGGCACTGCTGGGCATGGGCCATGCCGATGGCAGCAACGACTTCAACATGACCACGCTGGCGCTGCACGGTTCACGTTTCCAAAATGGCGTCTCACGCATCCACGGCAAAGTATCGGCAAACATTTGCAGCCCCCTGTGGCCGCAGATCCAGCCATCCGAAAATCCGATGGACTACGTGACCAATGCGGTGCATGTGCCGAGTTTTCTTTCCACCGACTGGTATGAAACATTTGACCGCTACCTCGGCATTGGCTGGCAAAACCGCCAGATGGATCCAGCCTGCTGGGCGGGCGTCCATAACATTCCTGACCAGATTTTCTGGAGCATCCATCAGTCGCTCAAGGCCCAGCTGCTGCATCTGGTACGCAACCGGGTGCGCCAGCAGCAACTGCGCAACCAGGGATCGGAAGCGCATGTGGATCGCCTGCTGCGCTTTGCCGACCCCGCCAACCCGACCGTGCTGACCATCGGCTTCGCCCGCCGTTTCGCCACTTACAAACGCGCCACATTGCTCTTCAACAATCTTGACTGGCTGCGCGAAATCCTCTGCGACACAAAACATCCGGTGCTGTTCATTTTCGCCGGCAAGGCGCACCCGGCCGATGAACCGGGTCAGGAACTGATCCGCCGGATCGCCGAATTCTCCCAGCAACGTGAATTTGCAGGCCGCATCCTGCTGCTCGAAGACTATGACCTGCATCTGTCCCGCCGCCTGGTCGCCGGGGTTGATGTCTGGCTCAACAACCCGGTCTATCCGCTGGAAGCCTCGGGCACGTCGGGCATGAAGGCCGCCATCAATGGCGCGATCAACCTGTCGGTGCTGGATGGCTGGTGGGGCGAAGGTTACGACGGCAAAAACGGCTGGGCGATCCCGCCGGCGGCAGAGGGGCTCGCACCCACCCAGCGGGACCATGAAGAAGCACGCACGCTGTATGAAATATTGCAGGACAGCGTGATCCCGCTGTATTACAAAAACACCGCACTGGGTTATTCGCCGGAATGGGTGGCCATGGCCAAGCATTCGATCGCCTCGATCATGCCGCGCTTCAACATGCAGCGCATGCTCACCGAATACACGACGAAATTCTATGCGCCTGCCGCCGTGCAATGGCGCAAGTATGCCGACGCGAACTTTACCGCCGCGCGCCAGCTTGCCGAGTGGAAAACCCGCGTGCGCAGCGCCTGGCCTGGCTTGCATCTGCGCCGTCTTGACCACATGGTCACCCATATCCGCTATAGCGAAGCCTTGCGCTTTGAATTTGCTGTCCAGCTCAATGGCCTGAAGCCCACAGACCTGACTGTCGAAATGGTGTTTACCCGTCCTGGCAAAACCGTCTCGTTCAAGGCAAAACATTACCTGCTGCGCCATGAAAAGCCGCTGGAAGGCGGCGAAGCCCTGTTCAGCTGCGAACTGACCCCCGAACAATGCGGCAAGACGGAATACCAGGTGCGCGCCTATCCCAGCCATGCCTTGCTGACGCATCCCTTCGAAATGGGCCTGATGCTGTGGCTGTGAATCTGCCGTGAGCTTGGCCAACACACCCGATTGGCAGGCGCTGGCGCGCCTTGCGGAAATCGCGCGCAACGTACATCTGCGCGACCTGTTCGCCACCGATGCCGAGCGCTTCGCCCACTTTTCGCTACGCGAAGAAGGCCTGCTGCTGGATTATTCAAAGCAGCGCGTCACGGCGGACATCATGGCCGCGCTACGCGCCCTGTGGCCAGCGGCTGACGGCCCCGGGTGGACGGCGCGCATGCGCGCCGGGGAGCCGATCAACCACACTGAAGGCCGCGCCGTATTGCACACCGCGCTGCGCCATTTGGACGATACGCCAGTTTTTCACGCCAACAGCGATGTCATGCCTGACGTGCGCCGCGTGCTGGACAAGATGGAAAATTTTTGCGACGCCATCCACCAGGGCCACTGGCACGGCGCAAGCGGCGAGCGCATCCGCGATATTGTGAACATCGGCATCGGCGGCTCCGACCTTGGCCCGCGCATGGCCAGCGCAGCGCTGGCTGCACATCATCTGCCCGATCTCACTGTGCATTACGTCGCCAATCTCGACGCGGCAGACCTGGCGCCGCTGCTGTTGCGCCTCGACCCGGCGCGTACGCTGTTCATCATCGCCAGCAAAACCTTCACCACGCAAGAAACGATGCAGAATGCCGCTTCCGCCCGCGCCTGGCTGACCGCCGCGTTGGGCGAAGCCGCCGTCGCGCGGCATTTTGTCGCTGTATCGACCAACCTGCCCGCCATCGCGGCGTTCGGTATCAATACGGATAACGCCTTTGAATTCTGGGATTGGGTCGGCGGCCGCTTCTCGCTGTGGTCAGCCATTGGCCTGCCGCTGGCGCTGGCTGTCGGCATGGACAACTTCCGCCAATTGCTGGCGGGCGGCGCGGCGATGGATGCGCACTTTTTCAATACGCCCATCGAGCGCAACCTGCCGCTCACGCTGGCCTTGCTGGAACTCTGGAATATAAATTTCCTCGGTGCGGAAACCCGCGCCCTGCTGCCCTACAGCCAGTCGCTGGCCTTGCTGCCGCGCTATTTGCAGCAACTGGAAATGGAATCCAACGGCAAGCACGTCGACCGTGATGGTCAATCTGTCACCTATGCCAGCGCACCGATACTCTGGGGCGAAGCCGGTACCAACGGCCAACACGCCTTTTACCAGTTGATTCATCAGGGCGGGCGCCTGATTCCCTGCGAATTCATTGCGCTCATCGAACCCGACTTCACGCTGCCCGGCCATCACGCCAAACTGCTGGCGCATTGTTTTGCGCAGAGCGAGGCGCTGATGCGTGGCAAAACGCTGGCCGAAGCGACGGCTGAACTCGCTGCCGCCGTGCCGCCAGCGCCGAGTTTTATCGCCCCCTACAAAGTGTTCCCCGGCAATCAACCCTCAACCACGCTGTTGCTGCCGCGCCTCAACCCTTACACATTGGGCCAGCTGATCGCCCTCTACGAACATAAAGTATTTGCTCTCGGCGTGCTGTGGAACCTGAATTCATTCGACCAGTGGGGCGTGGAATATGGCAAGCAGCTCGCCAGCCGCCTGCTGCCGATGATCGAAGGCAATACGCCAGCCACCGGACTGGACAGTTCAACAGCGGGATTACTGGCCGCTTGCCGGGACAAGCCATGACAAAAACCGTTGGGCTGAATTTTTAGAGGCTTCACCATGGACGCCGCCGCATCTGACAGATTTGCCATCGAGACCTCTGCACTGACACGCCAGTTCGGACATTTGACTGCGGTGGATCATATCGAACTGCGCGTTCCCTATGGAGAGATTTTCGGTTTGCTCGGTGCAAACGGCGCAGGGAAGAGCACCGTCATCAAGATGCTCACGACACTGCTATCGCCCACATCCGGATCAGCCACAGTTGGCGGCTTCGACCTCATCAAATCGCCGGGAGATGTCAGGCGGCGTATCGGCTACGTCTCGCAACTTTTGTCGGCCGACGGCGCCCTGACTGGCTACGAGAATCTGCGCCTGTCGGCGAAACTCTACAGCCTGCCCAGGGCAGAGAGTGGCAAGCGCATCACCGATGCGCTGGACTTCATGGGGCTTACCGATTCGGCGCACAAACTGGTAAAAACCTATTCAGGCGGAATGATCCGCAGGCTTGAGCTTGCCCAGGCCATGCTGCACCGTCCCGCGCTCCTGTTCCTGGATGAGCCGACCATCGGACTCGATCCGGTTGCGCGTCATATGGTGTGGGATCGACTGCTGGATCTCCGGCGCGACTATGGCATGACGGTCCTCATCACGACACACGATATGGAAGAAGCCGAGACGCTTTGTGATAAGTTGGCAATTCTGCATACAGGGCGAGTCAGCGTGGAGGGAAAGCCTGCTGAATTGCGTAGGCAACTCGGAGAGCGCGCGACCATGGATGATGTATTCGCACATTACGCGGGTGGCTTGATACACGAGGGCGGAGCTTTCAGCGAGGTCACCCAGACCCGCAGGATGGCTCACCGCCTCGGCTGAACGCAACCACATGAAACGATTCATCCGCGAGAGTGCCGCGATTGTAGAAGTCGAGCTGATCAAGCTCATCCGTGATCCGACCGAACTTGTTTCCCGTGCAGTGCAACCCGTCCTGTGGCTGGTAGTGTTCGGACAGGTTCTCGCCCAGATTCGTGGCATCCACACCGGGCAGCTAAGCTATCTTGCGTTCATCACGCCGGGGATCCTCGCGCAGAGTGTTCTGTTCAGCGCGATCTTTTATGGCATCGCCATCATCTGGGAGCGTGACCTTGGCGTAGTACAAAAACTCCTGGCAAGTCCCGCTTGTCGCAGCTCCCTGGTGTTTGGTAAAGCAGTTGCCGCGGGATTCCGCGGCCTCGTGCAAGCCGTGGTCATTTATTTCATCGCACTCATCATGCATGTTTCACTCAGGCTGGATCCGCTGGCGATCTTCGCTGTGCTGGCCAGTGTGATGCTGGGATCGGGGATATTTGCCACCTTCTCGCTGATCATTGCGTGCATTGTAAAAACACGTGAGCGTTTCATGGGTATTGGGCAACTCCTTACAATGCCCATGTTTTTTGCAAGCAACGCGATTTATCCGCTGGACATGATGCCACGCTGGCTGCGCGTCATCGCGCAGATCAATCCACTCACTTATCTGATCGACGCATTGCGCGGACTCATGATCACCGGAGGGGAAAGTGTTCATGGTTACGGAGTTGATTTTTCGGTCATGTTCGCAGTATTCACTGTCCTTCTATTCGTCGCAGTCAGGTTGTACCCGACACTAGCGGAATGAGTATTGCACGTGCTGCACACCATGCAAACGACTACAAGAAAATCCAAAACAGCGCCCCTGCGAGTGATGCCGACAACGATCAAGACCTCTGACATGACTTCCGCATCCGTCCCCGCCACACTCGCGGCGCTTGACGTGAACCCCGCAACAGGCCTCCCGCGCGCCGAAGTGATCACCCGGCGGACAACGCACGGCTACAACGAAGTTGCCGAACAAAAATCCCACCCGGTGCGCCTGTTTCTCGGCAAGTTCTGGGGCGTGTCGGCATGGATGCTCGAACTGATCATGGTGTTGTCGGCCATCCTCGGAAAATACACCGATCTCGCTGTGGTGAGCGCGCTGCTGGTTGTCAATGCCGTGCTGGGCTTCATGCAGGAACGCCGCGCCAGCGGGGTCGTCGAGACGCTGCGGCGGCGGTTACAGGTCAGTGCCCGCGTGCTGCGCGAATCGATCTGGCAGGTCGTTCCCGCACGAGAGTTGGTCCCCGGCGACATCATCCGCGTACGTCCCGGCGACATCATCCCGGCGGACGTGAAACTCCTCACTGGCGCGCTGAGCATTGACCAATCCGCCCTCACCGGCGAGTCGCAGGATGCCGACAAGGCACCAGGCGAAGTCCTGTCGTCAGGATCCATCGTCCGCCGCGGTGAGGGCAATGGCGTGGTCATCCTGACCGGCGCGCAAACCTACTTTGGCCGCACCACGGAACTCGTACAAGAGGCGCGTCCGCAACTCCACATCGAAGCGGTGGTGACCAAGGTGGTACGCTGGCTATTCGTCATCGTCGGCGCACTGCTCGGTGTGGTGATCGTGCTGTCGCTGATCCGGCATCTGCCGCTGCTCGACATGGTTCCCCTCATGCTCGTCCTGTTGATGAGCGCAGTGCCGGTCGCCCTGCCGGTGATGTTCACAGTCAGCATGGCGGTCGGCGCGAAAGAGCTGGCGAAGCGCGGCGTGCTGGTCACGCGCCTCAGCGCCGCCGAGGATGCTGCGACGATGGACGTGCTCTGCGTGGACAAGACAGGGACGATCACGATGAATCAATTGGCCGTCACCGGTGTGTTTCCCCTGGAGCACGCGACAGAGTCCGACGTATTGTTTGCTGGCGCGCTCGCCTCCCAAGAAGCAAATCAGGATCCAATTGATCTGGCATTCCTCGCTGCAGCAAAAGCACGGCGCGTCTTTGCTGATGTACCAGCAGCCACCCCGATCTCCTTTGCGCCATTTGACGCAAAAAACCGGCGGACTGAAGCCCTGGTTGAACAGAACGGCCAGCGGCTGCGCGTGATGAAAGGCGCTGTGCGCACCGTCGCCGAAGCCTGCGGACTCCTGTCCCCGGCGATCAGGGCGTTGGAGGCAAAGGCCGACGAAGCGGCATTGAAAGGCTATCGGACCCTGGCGGTAGCGCGCGGCGCCGAGGCAGATACGCCTGCATTGCTTGGCCTGGTGGCTTTGTTTGACCCGCCCCGGCCAGACGCCAAACAACTCATCGCCGAGCTTCGTAGCCTGGGCGTTGCGGTGAAGATGCTCACCGGCGACGCACTGGCGATTGCGGGCGAGATCGCGCAAGGCGTCGGGCTATCCAATATCCGGCGCGTGACGGACCTGAAGGCTGCAAGCGCCCAGGCCGGCAACGGGGCAGGTCTGTTGGCGGGCGTCGATGGTTTCGCTGAAGTGTACCCGGAGGACAAATACATCGTCGTACAACACCTGCAGGCCGCAGGGCATGTGACCGGCATGACGGGCGACGGTGTCAATGATGCGCCTGCGTTGCGCCAGGCAGAAGTAGGCATCGCAGTCAGCACCGCCACCGACGTCGCCAAGGGCGCCGCAAGTGTCGTGCTGACGGAACCCGGGCTGACCAACATCGTGACACTGGTCGAGCAGGGGCGGACGATCTACCAGCGCATCCTGACCTGGATCATCAACAAGATCAGCCGCACGATCCTGAAGTCGGCCTTTGTGGCGATTGCCTTCGTGGCGACCGGCAAGTTCGTCGTTTCCGCCTTTGCCATGTTGCTGCTGGTATTCATGACGGACTTCGCGAAAATCGCCCTGGCTACCGACCACGTCCAGCCATCCAGCCAACCGGAAACATGGAACATCGGGGGCTTCATCACTGTCTCCATCGTGCTGGGCGTGGCGATGGTGGGCGAGGCGCTCCTCCTCTTGTGGATAGGCTGGACG
>JBAQUE010000216.1:0-1989 GCA_049297315.1 Rugosibacter sp. | reverse complement strand
GAACGCTGATGCAACGTCCGATTTCCTTTGTCGTCTCGCTGGTGCTCGGCCTGCTGGTGCTGGCCGCGATGACCGTTTTCACTGTAGACCAACGCCAGTACGCGATCATTTTTCAGATGGGCGAAGTCAAGGCCGTGTATGCCTCGCCGGGGCTGGCGTTCAAGTGGCCGCTGATCCAGAACGTACGCTTTTTCGACAAGCGCATCCTGACGCTGGATTCTGCCGAACCCGAGCGTTTCCTGACCGCCGAAAAGAAACCCGTGCAGGTGGATTCCTTTGTCAAATGGCGCATCCACAATGTGAAGCAGTATTACATCTCGGTCGGTGGCGACGAGACGGTAGCGAAAACCCGCCTGATGCAGACAGTGAATGCCGGCTTGCGTGAAGAGTTTGGCCGGCGCACGGTGCACGACGTGGTTTCGGGCAAGCGCGAAAGCATCATGGTCGAAGTGCAGAAAAAGGCCGATGCCGACATGCGCACCATCGGCGTCGAAATTGTCGATGTGCGGCTCAAGCGCGTCGACTTGCCGCCGGAAGTTTCCGAGTCAGTTTATCGGCGCATGGAAACCGAGCGCAAGCGCGTGGCCAATGAGTTGCGCTCGCAAGGCGCTGCCGAGGCGGAAAAAATCCGCGCCAATGCCGACCGGCAAAGCGAAGTGATCGTCGCCGAAGCCTACCGCGATGCGCAGAAGGTCAAGGGCGAGGGCGATGCCAAGGCGTCTTCGATTTATGGCCAGGCCTTTGGCGGCAACCCTGAGTTCTATGCGTTTTATCGCAGCCTCGAGGCCTATCGCGCCAGCTTCAAGAGCAAAAGCGATGTGCTGGTCGTCGAGCCGAATTCCGAGTTCTTCAAGTACCTGAAGAGCAGTGGCCGCGGCAAGTAATTCCGTCGTCCGGATTGACCATGCTCAAAACGCTGTTGCTCGCTTTCGCCCTGATGCTGCTGATCGAAGGCATGCTGCCTTTTCTGGCGCCGCGCGTCTGGCGTGAAACCTTTCGCCGCATTACCGAACTGGCCGAAGGGCAGATCCGTTTTATCGGGCTGTCATCGATCGTGCTGGGCCTGATCCTGCTGACAATATTCCGTTGATGAGCATGGGAAATCGCCGCTGGCTTCTGCCGGAATCCATTGAAGATGCGCTGCCGCGCGAGGCCGCGCGCATCGAGGCATTGCGCCGCCGTTTGCTGGACGAATTTTCCGGCCACGGCTATGACTTGGTCATGCCGCCGCTGCTGGAGTTTGTCGAGTCATTGCTGGCTGCGGGCCAGGGCGACCTCGACTTGCGCACCTTCAAACTGGTCGACCAGATGTCCGGCCGCAGCCTGGGCGTGCGCGCGGACATCACGCCGCAGGTAGCGCGGATTGATGCGCACATGCTCAACCGCAGCGGCGTCGCCCGGCTGTGTTACTGCGGCAGTGTGCTGCATACCCTGCCGTCATGCTTCGACGCGACGCGCGAACCTTTGCAGATCGGCGCCGAACTGTATGGCCATGCGGGGCTGGAAGCGGATATTGAAATCGTCGGCTTGCTGGCGGCGGCGCTGCGCTTGTGCGGCATCCAGGCCGTGCGCCTGGATTTTGGCCATGCGGCGATTTTCCGTGCGCTGCTTGAACAAGCGGGTCTGGCGGCGGAGGCCGAGGAGGAAGTTTTCACCGCCCTGCAGGGCAAGGATGTGCCTGCCTTGCGCACGCTGCTGGCCGAGGTGGCCGCGCCGCTCCGCGCCGCATTTCTTGTACTGCCTGAACTGCATGGCGACAGCCGGGTGCTGGCCGATGCGGGAAAACGCTTGCCGGCCTTGCCTGCAATCACCGCTGCGCTGGCTGACCTGCAACGCATGGCCAAAGCGCTGGGCGATTTGCCGCTGGGCTTTGACCTCGCCGACCTGCGTGGCTATAACTACCATACCGGCATCGTGTTCGCCGCTTACGCTGCTGGCAGCGCCAGCGCGCTGGCGCTGGGCGGGCGCTACGACGGCCTGGGCCTGGCC
>JBAQUE010000215.1:0-8322 GCA_049297315.1 Rugosibacter sp. | reverse complement strand
TTCGGATGCTGGCGTGACCGACCTGAAAAAATGCACGGCCACCCTCGCGCAGATGGAAAAGCTCGGCATGCCACTGCTGCTGCATGGCGAGGTGACCGATCCGGCCGTAGATATTTTTGACCGCGAGGCGGTGTTCATCGACACCGTGTTGACGCCGCTGCTGCGCGATTTCCCCGCGCTCAAAGTAGTGCTGGAACATGTCACCACAGCCGATGGCGTGCAGTTTGTGCGCGCGGCGGGGGCGAACGTCGCGGCGACGATTACCGCGCATCATCTGCTGCTCAACCGCAATGCCATGTTTTCCGGCGGCATGCGGCCGCATCATTATTGTTTGCCAGTATTGAAGCGCGAACGCCATCGCCAGGCGCTGGTGGCGGCGGCGATCTCCGGCAGCCCGAAATTTTTTCTTGGCACCGATTCCGCGCCGCATGGGCAAAGCACGAAAGAAGCCGCCTGCGGCTGCGCTGGCTGCTATACCGCCCATGCGGCCATTGAGCTGTATGCCGAAGCTTTTGATGCGGCCAACGCCCTGGACAAGCTCGAAGCCTTCGCCAGTTTTTACGGTGCGGATTTTTACGGCCTGCCGCGCAATACTGAAAAAATCACCCTGTTGCGTGAAGCGCAGCCGGTTTCCGCCCAGCTGGCTTATCTGCCCGGCGATGCCCTGATTCCCTTGCGTGCGGGCGAGAGCATCGCCTGGCGGCTGGTAGCGGCGTAAGCACATCGGCATAAACACATCGGCATAAACACAAAGCGATGCCCGGCAGTGAAAATCACCCACCCGCTGTCGGTGTTTTTGTCGGTCAATGGCTCGGGCAATGCGCCATCCCTGGTGCGCCTGAATGAACTGGCGGCGCAGCGCGGCCTGCCGGTCAAATTCGCGCCGCCGGTCGATGATGGCCTGTCGTATGAAGAACGCATTTTTCGCACCGGCGCGGTGGCCACGCGTAACGCCAATGCCCATGATCTGTTCAATGCGCTGATCTGGCTGGCCTTTCCGCAAACCAAGGCGGTGTTGAATCGGTGCCATGTCGAGGCATTGCGTGGGCAGGGCGGCGCCGTGCGCGGGCCATTGCGTGATGCGCTGACGCAGTTCGACGAATGCGGCGTGATAGTCGTGGGCACCGATCCAGAATTATGGGATGAGATTTGTGCGCATCGCTGGCAAGAGGTTTTTGTCACGCAGCGCGCAGAACTCAAACGCACGACGCGGTTTATCGTGTTCGGCCACGCCAGCCATGAAGCGCTGCTGGCGCCATTTCACGGGCTGTGCGGCAAGGCGCTTTTTTTGCCGGTGACGGATGCCATGCTCGGCAAAATCGATCATGGCGACCTGACCGAAGTCGATGCGATGTTGGCTCGCCGTCTCGCCAGCGCCGACTTTTTAACGTGCGCCCCGCGCGATTTTCAACCCCTGCCACTGCTCGGCATCCCCGGCGCTACGGTGGAAAACGAAGCGCCCGATTATTACGCCGATACGCGGCAGTTCCGCCCGCCGCGTACAATGCGCGCGGGAAGTTCGCCAGGCAACCGCTGAACGCTTCGGCGTTTGGAGGAAAGTCCGGGCCCCATAGAGCAGGATGCCGGCTAACGGCCGGGCACTGTGAAGTGACGGAAAGTGCAACAGAAAGATACCGCCCAAGTTCGCAAGAACCGGCAAGGGTGAAATGGCGGGGTAAGAGCCCACCGCGTTTCTGGTAACAGAAACGGCACGGCAAACCCCATCCGGGGCAAGGCCAAATAGGGGAGCATAGGCGTGGCTCGCGCCGCTCCCGGGTAGGCTGCTAGAGGCCGCTGGCAACAGCGGTCCCAGAGGAATGGTTGCCCACGACAGAACCCGGCTTATCGGCGAACTTCCCACCCGCCGCTGGCTTTTTAACGGATCAGCAATACCGGTATTCTGGACAAGTGCACCAGTTTCATCGCCACCGAGCCGAGCAGCGTGCCGGCCAGGCCGCTGTGTCCGCGGGTGCCGAGCAGGATTTGCGTGCAGTGCTTGCTTTCGGCAAAATCGATGATGGTCGGCGCGGCTTCACCCACCAGCACATGGGTTTCCGGCGTGATGCCCGCCGTTTCGAGTTTTGCGCGCGCCGGGGCGAGCGCCTTCATGCCGCTTTCCAGATGGAACTCCTTCAGCGTGTCGGCGCTGATGAAACGGCCGATATCGCGCGACAAATTGGGCTGCACGTTGAGCAGGTGAATCTGCGGCGTTTCGCGCCAGGCCGGGAGGTTGTTGATGACCCAGTCAAGCGGCAGCAGGGCGCTGTCGGATTCGTCAATCGGAATGAGCCATTGCTGTTGCGCCATGATTACAAATCCTTTGTGCTGTTAGCGGCCAGGTCAACGGCCGGATGTTTTTTCGCGCGCGCCGCGAGCGTCTTGCCAATGGCCACCACCAGCAAGGCGCCCGCTATGGCGACCAAGGTTTTGGCGTAGGGAATCGCGGCGAGCAGGTCTTTCGGCAAGGCCGGGTCGGTGACGATCATGCCGCCGCCAATCCAGCCGAGCAAAGCGCCACCGGCAGTAATGATGGCCGGATAACGATCCATCATCTTGAGCACCAGCTGGCTGCCCCAGACCACAATCGGAACCGACGCGAGGATGCCAAACACCACCAGCAGCAGATTGCCGTGCGCGGCGCCAGCCACTGCAATCACATTGTCCAGGCTCATCACCGCATCGGCGACGATGATGGTCTTGATCGCGCCGGGCAAGGTCGTTGCGGCGGCGACATCGCCATGGCCTTCGTCTTCAGGTTGCAGCAGCTTGACGCCAATCCAGAACAGCAGCAGCGCACCGACAATTTTCAGCCAGGGTATGGCCAGCAGTTGCAGGGCGAAGAAGATCAGCACGATGCGCAGGACGATGGCGCCGGCCACGCCCCAGAAAATGCCTTTTTTGCGCTGCGCATCGGGCAGCTTGCGGCAGGCCAGCGCGATGACGACCGCATTGTCGCCGCCGAGCATGATGTCGATGGCGATGATTTGCAGCACGGCGATCCAGAATGCAGCAGTGGAGATATCCAGCATGGTGATTTGAACTTGTTAAGTTGTGGCGCAGAAGCTTAGGATTCTAGCGATAATATCGCCATGGATCGAAAAAAAGGCATTCTGCTGTTTGGCCACGGCGCACGCAATCCTGAATGGGCAGAGCCATTCCATCGCATCCGCGAACTGATCCTGGCGCAGGATCCGGCCGCGCTGGTTGAGTCCGGGTTTTTGGAACTGATGCAGCCGAGCTTTGACGCAGGGATTGATGCGCTGGTACGCCAGGGCGCAAATGAAATCATCGTGGTGCCGGTTTTCGTCGCCGGCGGCCTGCATGTCAAAAAAGATTTGCCGCAGATGGCAGGCAATGCGATGGAACGCCACGCCGGGCTAGTGATTGGCTTGGCATCGCCGGTTGGTGAGGCTGATCCAGTCTTGAAGGCGATGGCTGACTATGCGCTCAAGGTATTCCCCAATGAACAATGAATGCTTCCTGTAGGAGCGCGATTCATCGCGCGATAGAGTTCTGGCACATCAAATCTATCTCATCACCTGCGTCACCCAATCACGTGCACAGATATTCCTCCAGCATGACTCAGCCACAGGGGCGGCCAGGAATTTCTATCACGAAACCATCGTTCCCCATGCCAAAACGCTGGCCTTCGTGGTCATGCCAGACCACATCCATTGGCTGATGCAACTGGGAGAAACATCGTCTTTGTCCGATACCGTGCGGCGTTACAAAGCCAGGGTGTCCGTGCTGCTCGGTCAGCGCATCTGGCAACACGGCTTCCATGACCATGCCCTGCGCGCCGAAGAAGATATTATCAGTACGGCACGCTACATCATCGCCAATCCACTGAGAGCCGGACTGTGCGACAAAATAGGCAACTACCCGTATTGGAATGCGAAATGGCTGTGATTTTTAATCGCCCCAATCGCCCGATAAATCGGTCTCCTACAGCCGCACCCGTTTTACCTCTTATCGCGCGATGAATCGCGCTCCTACAGGAGAGGGTTGTTGTAGGAGCCCGATTTATCGGGCGATAACTATCCCTACCCCGGCGCAGCAAACAGCCGCGCCAATTCCGCGCCGGGCGACTCGGCGCGCATGAAGGCTTCGCCGACCAGAAAGGCGCGCACGCCGCGGCTGTGAAGCCGCTCAACGTCGGCCGGTGCAAGGATGCCTGATTCGGCGACTACGATGCGGTCTGGCGGAATGCGCTGGAGTTGCGACAGTGTGGTATCGAGGTTCACCTCGAAGCTGCGCAGGTTGCGGTTGTTGATGCCGATCAGCGGCGTCTTGAGTTGCAGCGCGATGTCGAGCTCATCTGCGCTATGCGATTCGACCAGCACCGCCATGCCGAGTTGCTGCGCGATGGCTTCCATCTCCTGCATTTGCGCCAGCGACAGCGCGGCGACAATCAGCAGGATCGCATCCGCGCCCATCGCCCGCGCCTCATACACCTGATACGGATCAACCAGAAAATCCTTGCGCAATACCGGCAGGGCGCAGGCATTGCGCGCTGCGCGCAGGAAGTCTGGAGAGCCTTGAAAGAACTGGCGGTCGGTCAGCACCGAAAGGCAGGCGGCGCCGTGGCGTTCATAGTCCAGCGCGATCTCGGCAGGCTGAAAGTTTTCGCGCATCACGCCTTTCGACGGGCTGGCTTTCTTGATTTCAGCGATGACCGCGACGCGATTTATCGTGCCCTTCGCCGTATTGCCAGCGCCGAGTTTTTGGCCAATCTTGCGCCGCACCGCCGCGACAAAATCACGCGGTGCGGGCTGCGCTACGGCTTCATCACGCAGCACGGCCAGGGGTTTGACGGCTGACGCGGCAGCCACTTCGTCGCGTTTGACAGCGAGAATCTTGTTGAGGATATCGGACATCAGTTAACAACCATCAGGAAAATTGTTGTGTGCAGGCGACGAATTCGTCGAGCTTTTTGCGTGCCGCGCCGGAGGCAATCGCCTCCTTTGCGCGCTGTATGCCGCTGCCAATCGAATCCGCCAGATTGGCCGTGTACAGCGCCGCGCCGGCATTCAGGGCGACGATGTCGCGTGCCGCGCCGGGCTTGTTTTCCAGCGCGCCGAGCAGCATGGCTTTTGATTCTGCGGCGTCGGCCACGCGCAAGGACTCGCTAGGCGCCATCTGCAAGCCATAGTTTTCGGGGTGCACTTCATATTCGGTAATGCAGCCATCCCTGAGCTCGCCGACCAGCGTGGCTTCACCGAGCGTGATTTCGTCCAGGCCATCCTTGCCCCACACCACCAGCACATGATTGGCGCCGAGCGTCTGCATCACGCGCACCTGGATGCCGACCAGGTCGGGATGGAACACGCCCATCAGCGTGTTCGGCGCGCCGGCCGGGTTGGTCAGCGGGCCGAGGATATTGAAAATCGTGCGCACGCCCAGTTCGCGGCGCACGGCGGCGACATTTTTCATTGCCGGATGATGGTTGGGCGCGAACATGAAACCGCAGCCAGTGGTCTCGATGCATTCGGCCACCTGTGGCGGCGCGAGATCGATTTTCGCGCCCAGCGCTTCCAGCACATCGGCCGCGCCGGATTTCGACGACACGCTGCGGTTGCCATGCTTGGCCACCGTCGCGCCAGCGGCAGCGGCAACAAACATCGCGGCGGTGGAAATGTTGAAGGTGTGCGCGCCATCGCCGCCGGTGCCGACGATGTCGACAAAATGCGGGTTGTGCGGCGTGTGCACATGCGCGGCGAGTTCGCGCATCACGCGCGCGGCGGCGGAAATTTCGTCGATGGTTTCTGTCTTCACGCGCAAGCCGCTGAGAATCGCGGCGACCATCACCGGCGACACTTCGCCGCGCATGATCTGCCGCATCAGATGCAGCATGTCGTCATGCAAGATTTCGCGGTGGTCGATAATGCGCTGCAGCGCAGCCTGCGGCGTCATCATGCGTGGGCAAGTTGCAAAAAGTTGCGCAGCAAATCATGGCCGCGTTCGGTGAGGATCGATTCGGGATGGAACTGCACGCCTTCCACCGCCAGCTCGCGGTGGCGCACGCCCATGATTTCGCCATCCTCTGTCCATGCCGTCACCTCAAGGCAGGCGGGCAGCGTGTCGCGGCGGATCGCCAGCGAGTGATAGCGCGTCACCGTCAATGGATTGGGCAGGCCATGAAACACGCCCTGGTCGGTGTGATGCACCGGCGAGGTCTTGCCATGCATCAACTGTTGGGCACGCACAATCTCGCCGCCGAACGCCACGCCGATGCTCTGGTGGCCAAGGCACACGCCGAGCAGCGGAATCTTGCCGGCGAATTCCCTGATCGCGGCCACCGAGATGCCGGCCTCAGCCGGCGAGCAGGGACCGGGTGAAATGACGATGCGCGCCGGATGCAGCGCGGCAATCTCGCCGGGCGTGATTTCATCATTGCGAAACACCTTGACCTCTTCGCCCAGCTCGCCGAAATACTGCACCAGGTTGTAGGTGAAGCTGTCGTAGTTATCGATCATCAGTAGCATAGTTCTTCTATCCTTTT
The DNA here is from genome assembly GCA_049297315.1 of Rugosibacter sp. Taxonomy (GTDB): domain Bacteria; phylum Pseudomonadota; class Gammaproteobacteria; order Burkholderiales; family Rhodocyclaceae; genus Rugosibacter. The sequence continues at coordinate 1,820 of JBAQUE010000215.1, read as the reverse complement.
GATTCTTCTATGCGATAGCGACAGCTACTAGGAAATTTACCCGGTTCCTTGTCCTGTTTTTTCGTCGCTTGAAGAGTGTGCAAACTGCGGGCACAGGGAAAGCGTGCATTATCGCCTGCGGGAGCAGATGGCTCAAGCGAGATATGCCCCCGACCCCCATGCTTCCTTAACAACCGTGGATTGATCGCCGCAGCGATTCTTTCTGTGGCGGCATGGGTGTCGACTATTCCGTGTCACCGTACGTTTCCTCGTAAAGATCGTGGATCGACTTCCCCGCGTAGGTCCAATGTGGCCCAGACTGAACGCTGTAATCGAGACCGAGAACTTGCCGGGTTTCCGGCGACATTACCCTCTTTATTACACTCTTTCACGCTAATTACCTCTTTTGCCAGAGCGCGCCAGGGCCGCGGCCGATGCAGTCGACCGTCTGCCCCTTCTGCGTATTCAGGACCCGCCGAATCATGTCGCGGCTCACCCCTGGGCAGGCGCGCTCCAAGTCTGCCAGTGAAAAGGTACCGGACATCTTGCCGATGACTTCGAGCACCAGTTGGGTCTTCGACCCACGTGGTTCGGAGGTTTCGCCAACGCGCTCGATGAACTCCCGATAGGCAGTCTTCAGGATGGACAGCACGTAATTGATGTATGGCCAAGGATCATGCTTGCCCTCATGCCACCCCTGCGAGCTTTGCTCCAGGGTTTCGTAATAGCGATCCTTGTTTTGTTCAACGAGGCGTTCCAGACTGATGTAGCGGCCGACCTCCAAACCCATCTGGTAGCTCTGCAACAGCCAAAGCAACCGGGAGACCCGGCCATTGCCATCACGGAATGGATGGATGCACAGAAAATCGAGATTGAAGGCTGCCAGGACAATCAGCAGCGGAACCCAGCGGTCTTCCAAGCAAGTCTGCCAGTCAGCCACCAACTGATCCATGGCCGCCGGAGTCTGCTTCGCTGACACGGTACGGAAACGTAAGCGTTCGCTGCCATCGGGATAGCGCTCGATGATGTCACCATCCTTTTCCTTGTACAGGCCGGCATCCCATATCTGGCCACGCGTCATGGCATGCAGACGTTGGATTGTCTCGTTGGAAATCGGGATGCGCTGGGCATCCTGGTGAATCCAGGTCAGGGCATCCCGGTAGCCACGCACCTCTTCTTCGTCACGGTCACGGAGCAGAGGCTTGGGCGAAACCAGCACATCGCGCACCCGAGAAGGTTCCACGGTAACACCCTCGATGCGGTTCGATGAGACTGCGCTTTCGATCAGCGCGTGTTCGCGCAGTGCCTTGAGGCGCTGTGGGGACTGCCGGGTGTAGAGCTCCTGCTTGCCGCGGAACTCGCCGAGGTCAGAAAGGTACCAGGCAGTTGCCGCTGGAATCGACGTATTGCCAGCGGCAAGCAGCTTGATGGTGGATAGTGATTTTTTCATAGGGGGCGACTATTTCTCAAAACGTGTGTGCGATGCCAGGCCATGTAGGGCTGATGCTGAGGGCGCAGTGGTACTACTTGCCGGTTTAATGCGCCAATTTTCGTGCCGATTTTTGTCAGACCGAGAACAGCAAGTGTTTCATCAGACAACTTCGCGCTGGGGATAACGACACCGTTCTCGTCGAGAGTGATTAGCCCTTCATCGAAGGCAGTATCCCGGTGTGCGGCCAGAAGCAAGCCGTTATAAACGTCCAGCCGCCCGCTATCGCTGGCATCCTTCCAAGGCTTGGCATGGCTTGCCCGCAGCAGCGCCGGCTCATCCACGCCGGTGATTGCGCATCGTCCGACCCAGAGAGCCAACAATCCTTCCTGGAACAGTTCCTGCCCGACAC
>JBAQUE010000214.1:0-6946 GCA_049297315.1 Rugosibacter sp. | reverse complement strand
GGGCGGAGGCGCTGCCACAGGTGTTGCGCCTGGTTCAAGCGGTGGCAAGGAAGCTGGTTTTGGTGCGGCCGGTTTAGGCGCAGGCAAGGGCGCCAGCCCTTCGTTATCCTGGCTCGGGATGCGCACCTGGATATCCTGGACGGACGGGCGCGGCTCGCGATCCATGACCATCGGCAGCACGATGACCGCCAGCAAGGCCAGCGCCGCGGCGCCGACCAGACGCCGCCGGGCGCGCTTTTTCAACTGGAGTCCAGGGTCCGCCGAGGTCTCGTTTTCCGCCATCATGTTCCCACTGATCGTTATGCTGAAGATTAGGCTTTTCGGCCCAGCGCCTGCAGCGCCGCGGCAACTACAAGGAATGACCCGAAGGCGAGAATTCTAGCATCATCACCTGCGCGCCCCTGCGCTGCCGCCAAGGCATTTTGCGGCGTCGCAAACTCACCCACCACCGTCATTCCCTTGGCGCGCAAACGGCTGGCCAAAAAGTCGGCGCTGGCGGCACGGCGGCCATCCAGCGTACACGGCAGCCAGTGCGTCACGCGCTCGCGCAGAGCGTCGATCACGCCATCAATATCCTTGTCGGCCAGCATGCCAAACACGGCCCAGGTTTGCGGATGAAACGCCATGTTCCCCAGATTGGCCGCCAGCACGCGCGCCGCCTGCGGGTTGTGCGCCACATCCAGCACGATGGCCGGACGCCCCGGCAGCACCTGAAAGCGCCCCGCCAGTTCCACTTCCAGCAAACCCTGGCGGATGTCCTTCATGGCGACGGGCAAAGCCTCATGCAGTGCATCGAGCGCCGCCAGTGCGCATGCCGCATTGCTCAACTGGTTGTCGCCGCGCAGGCCGGGGTAGGCCAGCCCGCCCTTGCGTCCTGGCGGTCCCCAGTACAGCCACTGCTGATCCTGCTTCAAGTAGCCGAAATCACGGCCCATGACCTGCACCGGCACGCCAATCGCCGCCGCATGCGCCAGCAAGGAATCCGGCGGCTGCGGGTCGCCGCAAATGGCAGGAATTCCGCTGCGGAAAATGCCCGCCTTTTCAAAACCGATGGCCTCGCGATCAGTACCCAGAAACTCGCTATGGTCAATCGCCACGGTGCTGACGATGGTGCAGGCCGGGGCGTAAATGTTGGTCGCATCAAGCCGCCCGCCCAGCCCCACTTCGAGGATGATGACATCAAGCCGCGCAGCGGCAAACACTTCCCAGGCCGCCAGCGTGCCAAATTCAAAATACGTCAGCGCCACATCGCCGCGCACTGCGGCGATCCGCTCGAAACCAGCAATCAGGCGGGCATCATCCACCGCCGCGCCATCCATGCGCACACGCTCGTTGTAGCGCAGCAAATGCGGCGAGGTGTAGAGGCCGACGCGGTAGCCCGCGCTCAGCAGGATGCGCTCCAGCATCGCGCAAACCGAACCCTTGCCATTCGTGCCGGTAACCAGGATCACCGGGCAGGTTTCAACTTGCCCCAAACGCGCCTTGACTTCGGCGACCCGCTCCAACCCCAGTTCGATGCCCGCCACACCGCGCGGGTGCAAAGCCTCCAGATTGGCCAGCCAGACATCCAGATCGGCGGATGCGGCGGGTGTAACGCTTGGCGGCTGCGGCATCAGGGCGCCGGTGCGCACATCAACAGCGTACAGAGTGAAGCCAGTTTGTCGCGTAATTCACGGCGATCGACAATCATGTCAATCGCGCCTTTTTCAAGCAGGAATTCGGCGCGCTGGAAACCTTCCGGCAGCGTCTGGCGCACCGTCTGCTCGATCACGCGCGGCCCGGCAAATCCGATCAGCGCGCCCGGTTCGGCAATCACGACATCGCCGACAAACGCAAAGGAAGCCGACACGCCGCCCATGGTCGGGTCGGTCAATACGGTAATGAATGGCAGCGGCACATTCGCCAGCCTGGCCACAGCGGCCGTGGTCTTGGCCATCTGCATCAGCGAAAACAAGCCTTCCTGCATGCGCGCGCCGCCGGACGCCGTGATGCAGATGAACGGCGAATGCAGCTCGATCGCCGCCTGCACGCCGCGCACGAATCGCTCGCCCACCACGGAACCCATCGAACCGCCCATGAAGTCGAACTCAAAACAGGCCACCACCACCGGCACCGTCTTGATCGCGCCCTGCATCACGACCATGGCATCGCTCTCGCCGGTCTCTTCATACGCCGCCGCCAAGCGGTCGGGATAACGCTTGCTGTCCTTGAACTTGAGCGGATCCATGGGCAGCACTTCGCTGCCGATCTCGAAGCGCCCTTCGGCATCGAGCAGCAAATCCAGCCGGGCGCGGGCGCGTATGTGGTGGTGGTGATTGCACTTCGGGCAGACGTGCTGATTATTTTCCAGGTCCGTGGCATACAGCACCGCCTCGCAAGCCGGGCATTTCGACCACAGACCTTCCGGCATGGCCTTGCGCGCGCCTTGTGCACGCTTGATTTTCGGGGGCAGCAGTTTTTCCAACCAGCTCATGGCTGCGTCTCCTTTTTCTGTGTCTCCGTGTCCATGGCCGTGCGTATCCCGGCGAGCAAGGCCGTCACCCGCGCCGGGGCATCCGCCGCGGGGCTGTTTTCAATTTCTTCGATGATGCGGCTGCCGATGACCACCGCATCGGCCACCGCCGCGATGTGCGCCGCCGTCGCCGCATCGCGGATGCCAAAACCGACGCCGACCGGCATGCCAACCTGTTGCCGGATCAGCGGAATGCGCTGCGCCACTTCGTCCAGATCAAGGCTCCCTGCGCCAGTCACGCCTTTCAGCGAGACATAGTAAATGTAGCCGCTGCCCAGCGCACCCACTTCCGCATAGCGGCTGGCGAGCGAAGTCGGCGCCAGCAGGAAGATCGGATCAATCTGCGCCCGTTTCATCGCCGCCGCAAACGCGGCGCATTCTTCGGGCGGATAATCGACCACCAGCACGCCATCCACGCCCGCCGCCTGCGCATCACGCGCGAAAGCATCGATGCCATAGGCCTCGACCGGGTTGGCATAACCCATCAGCACCACCGGCGTCGTGGCATTCTCCTTGCGGAATTCGCCCACCAAGGCCAGCACGCGATGCAGCGTCATGCCCTGCGCCAGCGCCCGTTCGGACGCGCGCTGTATCGTCGGCCCATCGGCCATCGGATCGGAAAACGGCACACCCAGCTCGATGATGTCGGCACCGCCCGCCACCAGCGCGCGCATCAGCGGCAGCGTCAAATCGGGATGCGGGTCGCCAGCGGTAATGAAAGGGATCAGCGCCTTGCGGCACCGGGCGGCAAGCGCCTGGAAAGTGGAATTTATACGGCTCATATCAGTCTTCTGCAAAATAGTCCGCGTCAATGCGTTTGATTTCGTAGCTGGTCACTGTCGCCACACCCAGGCCATAGTCCACCATCAGTTCGGCCAGCATCGCACCATCGATCAGCACGACTTTACTGCTCACTTTGCTTGCGTAATCGCGCGCTTCTTTTGTGTAATTTGAAGTCGTCAGGAAAACGCCCTTGTTGGCGTTATGTCCAGCCAGCGCACCGACAAATTTCTGGATTTCCGGGCGGCCGACATCGCTCTCCCAGCGTTTGGCCTGTAAATAAATCACATCGAGGCCAAGGCGATCCTCATTGATGATGCCATCGATACCGCCATCGCCACTTTTGCCCAGCACATGGCCCGCATCTTCCCGTGTGCCGCCATAGCCCATGCGCACCAGAAGATCGACCACCAGATGTTCAAAAAAAGCCGGGGAACCGGTTTTTACCTGTTGCAGCAACTCGACAGTCAATGATGTGCGCAGCTGTTTATATCCTGCTTCCAACAATTCTTCTGGCGTGCTTTCCTGAGCGGTAATGTCAGCAGGCAAGGCAAAATCTTTCTTACCCGATCCAGTTCGAAATGCCTTGAACCCATCAAATTGATCAAGAAATTTCACATCAATTTTTCCTGGCGCATCCGCCAAAATTTTGCGCCCCAGCGGAGTAATGCGGAACACGCCACGCCGTGTAATTTCAAGCATTCCAGCTTGCTTCAAATAACTTTTCGCCCAGCCGACCCGATTATCAAATTTGCCTTGACGACCTGTTGGCAGCAGTTCCGACAAGTCCTCTTCAGACAAACCAAATTCTTTTGCCAACGTCGGCACAACATCCTGCTTGGTGTGCTCGTTGCCATCCGCGCACACGCGCAGCAGAGGCAGCATCAAGGTCTGAAAATCGGGGATGGCCATTGTCAGGCGAACATTAAACGTGCGCCCTTGGGCTCAGGGATTTGACGTCCGCACTCCCTCGCCGTATCGAGCCAGAAGCGGATCGCCTCATCTACATTCGACAGCGCTGTCGCCCGTGACTCCCCATGCGCCATACATCCAGGGAGTTCAGGCACCTCTGCAACAAAGACATTATCTTCGTCACTCCAATAAATGATAATTTCATAGTGGTCCATCAGTTGTCTCCCGTTAGCCGATACTTTACGATGACTGCCCGTACTTGCTTCACTTGATATGCTTTGGCCTTGTTGCCGTCTCGCTGTAAATTAAGCAGCTCCACCACGCCATCACGACGGAACATGTGATGGCTCCCTCGTGTTCTTTCCTCAAAGCCAAACCCTGTCAGCAGTTTGCGCAACTCGTCAAAATCAATGTTCGCGTCAGCCAAACCGCTCAGTATGCGGAGCAGCAGCTTTTCATCACGGGGCATATTTTCAGAACTGAATCCCGGATTTTTCGGCGACGGTATGCATGTCCTTGTCGCCGCGGCCGGAGAGATTGACGAGCAGCACTTTGTCTTTGCCCAGGGTGGGCGCGAGTTTGGCGGCATGGGCCAGCGCGTGGCTGGATTCCAGCGCCGGGATGATGCCTTCGATGCGGCATAGATCATGGAAGGCGGCGAGGGCTTCCTCATCGCTGATGGTGGCGTATTCGGCGCGGCCGCTGTCCTTGAGCCAGGCATGTTCCGGCCCCACGCCGGGATAATCGAGACCGGCGGAAATGGAATGGGTTTCGGTGACCTGGCCGTTTTCATCCTGCAACAGGTAGGTGCGGTTGCCATGCAGCACGCCGGGGCGGCCGGCGGTCAGCGATGCCGAATGCTTGCCGGAGGCCAGGCCGCAACCGGCGGCTTCGACGCCGATGAGCTTGACTTCTGCGAGCGGAATGTAAGGATAGAAAATGCCCATCGCATTCGAGCCGCCACCGACGCAGGCGATCACCGCATCCGGCTGGCGATTGATGAGTTCCGGCATCTGTACCTTGCACTCGTCGCCGATCACGGCCTGGAAATCGCGCACCATCATCGGGTAGGGATGCGGCCCGGCCACCGTGCCGATGATGTAGAAAGTATTCGCGACGTTGGTCACCCAGTCGCGCATGGCTTCGTTCAGCGCATCCTTCAAGGTCTTCGAGCCTGACTCGACGGGCACCACGGTCGCGCCGAGCAGCTTCATGCGATAAACATTCGCGGCCTGGCGCTTGATGTCTTCCGACCCCATGTACACCACGCATTCCATGCCATAGCGTGCGGCCACCGTCGCCGTGGCGACGCCATGCTGGCCGGCGCCCGTCTCGGCAATCACCCGCGGCTTGCCCATGCGCCGGGCCAGCAGGGCCTGGCCGATGCAGTTGTTGATCTTGTGCGCGCCGGTGTGGTTCAGGTCTTCGCGTTTGAGGTAAATCTGCGCCCCGCCCAGCAGGGTTGACCAGCGCTTGGCATGGTAGATCGGGCTGGGGCGGCCGACATAGTGCTTGAGGTCATAGGCAAACTCCGCGCGAAACGCCGGGTCGGCCTGCGCCGCGGCATAGGCTGCGCGCAATTCGGCCAGGGCCGGCATCAGGGTTTCGGCGACGAAAATCCCGCCGTAAGGGCCGAAGTGGCCGCGCGCATCCGGCAAGTTATAAGCTGAATCCTGCATCTGCATTTCTTACTCCGGCAATAAATTGGGTGATCTTTTCGGCATCCTTGATGCCCTTGGCGGTTTCGACACCGCTGCTCACATCCACCGCCCAGGGCCGCACGGCGCGCACCGCCTGTTCGATATTGGCGGCGTTCAGGCCCCCCGAGAGTATGACCGGCAACGGCAGTGATGCAGGGATCAGCGACCAGTCAAATGCGCCGCCGCCACCGCCATAACCATCGACAAAGGCATCGAGCAGCAAACCACAGGCGCCCTCGAATGCAGCCGCGTATTCTAGCAAATCAAGACCCGGCCTGACCCTGGCCGCCTTGATCCATGGCCGGCCGAACTGGCGGCAATAGGTGGCATCTTCGTCGCCATGAAACTGGAGCACATCCAGCGCCGCCTGATCCAGCACGGCGCGCACATCCGCCGCTGCCGCATTGACAAACAGCCCGACGCGGCTGACAAAGGCCGGCATAGCCGCAACCAGCCCGGCAGCCTGTGCAGGCGCGATGTAACGCGGACTGGACGGATAAAACACGAAACCCAGCGCATCGGCGCCAGCCGCGATAGCCGCATCACGGTCCTGCGCGCGGGTGACGCCACAAATCTTGATGCGGGTTCTGTGCATGGTGTCAATCAAGGGTGAGTAGTGAAAGCATCGTCGCATCCATCGCCGTCTCGTCCAGAAACGGATTCAAACTAGCGCCGACTTTTAATCGCCAGGCCGGATCATAGTCGACGCCCGCGAAATACAGCCCGCTGGCATCGAATGTCGGCGCGGCCAGAGCGCGGTCACGGGCAGCCAGCAGTTCGCCCGGCCAGGACGGCGGATGCGCGCCCTTGCCGACATACACCAGCGCGCCGACCAGGTTGCGCACCATGTGATGCAGAAAACCATTGGCGGCAAAGTCGAACACGATCATCTCGCCATGGCGCGCGATGGCGGCCTTGTGCAATGTCTTCACCGGCGATTTTGCCTGGCATTCGGCGGAGCGGAAGGCCGAGAAATCATGCTCGCCCAGCAATGCCGAACTTGCCGATTGCATAACGGCCACATCCAGCGGCTGGTGATACC
>JBAQUE010000213.1:0-11814 GCA_049297315.1 Rugosibacter sp. | reverse complement strand
AGGAGTGCTGGTCGAGGCTATCGCATGAAACTGCAGCGCGGCCAGATGTGCGTAGAGGCCGCCTTTGGCGACCAGCGCCGTATGTGTGCCGGTTTCCACAATGCGGCCGTCTTCCATCACGAGGATGCGGTCGGCGCGTTGTACGGTAGCGAGGCGATGCGCGATGATCAAGGTGGTGCGGCCCTGCATGGCCGCTTCCAGCGCGCCTTGCACCAAGCGCTCCGATTCTGCATCCAGCGCGCTGGTCGCTTCATCCAATAACAGCAAGGGCGGGTTTTTCAGCATCGCGCGGGCAATCGCGATGCGCTGGCGCTGGCCGCCTGACAAGCGCACGCCGCGTTCGCCGAGAAAGCTCTGGTAACCCTCGGGTAGCCTCTCGATGAACTCGTGCGCTGCCGCCAGGCGCGCGGCGGCGATCACTTCTTCATCGCTCGCGCTGGGTCTGCCATAGCGGATGTTTTCCAGCGCGTTGGCGGAGAAAGTCACGCTGTCCTGCGGCACGATGCCAACGGCATTGCGCAGATCGTTTAACGCGAGTTCGCGGATATCCACCCCATCCAGCATGATGCGTCCCTGTTGCGGATCGTAAAAGCGCAACAGCAACTGGAACAAGGTCGTCTTGCCCGCGCCGGACGGGCCGACCACCGCGATGGTCTCACCGGGATGGATATCGATCGAGACATGGTCCAGCGCAGCCGTCAGCGGGCGCGATGGATAATGGAAAATGACGTTTTCCAGCACCAGCGATGCTCCCCGGCCTGTTGGCCGGGGCAGTGCGCGGGGCGCATCAGGGGAGCGCACAACCGATTCAGCGGCGAACAACTCCAGCAACCGTTCTGTCGCCCCGGCGGCGCGCTGCACATCGCCGATGACTTCCGCCAATCCGCCAATCGCGCCGGCGACCAGGGCGGAGTAGAGGATGAATTGTCCCAGTTCGCCCCCCGTCATGCGCCCCTCGATCACCGCATGCGCGCCCAGCCACAGCACAAACACAATGGCGCCGAACACCAGCAGGATGGCCACCACCGTCAACAGCGAACGGGCGCGGACACGGCGGATGGCCGTGGTGAAGGCGTGATCTACCAGGTCGCCAAAGCGGCTGCTCTCATGGGCTTCCTGCGTGAAAGCCTGCACCGTGGGCATGGCGTTAAGCACTTCGCCGGCAATGGCCGAGGCATCGGCGACGCGATCCTGCGAATCGCGCGAGAGCTTCCTCACCCGGCGGCCGAAGAACACGATGGGCAGCACCACCGCGAGCAGCATGACAATGATGATGAGGGATAACTTGAAGCTGGTCACCGCCATCATGGCCAGCCCGCCGACGAACAGCAGCGCGTTGCGCAAACCCATCGAGATGCTGGTGCCGACCACGGTCTGGATCAGCGTCGTATCGGTCGTCAGCCGCGACAGCACTTCGCCGGTCCGCGTGGTCTCGAAAAACTGCGGGCTTTGTTCCAGAACGTGGCCATACACTGCCGCGCGGATGTCCGCCGTGACCCGCTCGCCCAACCACGAGACGGCATAAAAACGCGCCGCCGTAGCCACGGCCATCACGCAGGCGACGCCGAACAGGGCGAGAAAATAAAGATCCACATGCGCCCGGCTTTGCATCCCATTGGCCCCAAAGCCTACATCGATCATCTGCTTGAAGGCATACGGAATCGTCAGCGCCGCCGCAGCGGCCACGACGAGGGCGATGCCCGCCAACACAAAGCGCCAGCGGTAAGGCGCAAGAAAGGGCAGCAAGCCCGTGAGCATGGTCAGGCGGGGTTTGGGTGTGGTGTGCATGGGGCCTCTTGTTGTATTGACGGGGACGGATGATTGATCCGTCTGTGGACCAAGCCTACTGGAAATTGGAGCGCGAAATTTAAGCGGACTATACTGTGTGCAACATTAGGGGGTGAGGAGAGTACGCTGGCTGACTTCGTGCGCGGCGAAGTGCTGCGCCTGTCCTACACCGCGCACGACCTCGCGCCGTTTGCGCTGTTCTTCCATCTCTACAACATCAACCGCGACGATGCGGCCTACATCCTCGACAGCTTTCCCAGCGTGCGCGAGCAGGATGAAAAAGCGCACGGGCGCTATCTCACCAAGGCCTTGATCATGGCCTACATGAACGCCGTGGCGGCAGGCGATTTCACTACCGTGGTGCACGTCGAGCCTGTGGCGGAGCATGAATCCGCATGACGCAACAAGGCGCGACATCAATAAAAGTCGGCGCCGTATCGCCAGCGCCGACTTTTATTGATCCGGCCAGACTATGTTTGCAGGGATATCACCATGCTGGATCAATCGGGGGTAAAGATCTACTCCTTGATGGCTTCGATGGCAATGTCAATGCGGACTTCATCACTGACATAGGGCGCATATTTGCCGGCGTTAAAGTCCGAGCGTTTGACTACGGTGTAGGCATTGGCGCCGATGGCGTCTTTCTTCACCATCGGATGCGGCCTGGCCAAAAAAGAGGTGACGGTCAAGGTGACCGGCTTGGTGATGCCCTTGATGGTCAGGTTGCCCTCGATGCTGACGGGCTTGTCCCCGTCAAAGACCACCTTGGTCGATTTGAAAGTGGCGGTTGGATACTTGGCGGTATCGAAGAAATCCTCATCCTGGATATGTTCGTTAAAGACTGGAAAGCCTGTGTCCACCGACTTGGTATCAATCACCACATCGACCGAACCGGTCTTTGACACCTTGTCGAAAATAACCTTGCCGGTGGTTTTGTCGAAGCGGGAGAGTTGGGTGGAAAAGCCAAAATGGCTATATGAAAAGCGCGGGAAGCTGTGGGCTTGATCCAGCACGTAAGTTTCGGGTGCGGCGATGGCGGGAGTGGCGGCGGCGAGGAAAAGTGCTGCTGAACAGGTGAGTCGAGTTAGCTTTTTCATTCTTTGAAATCCATTGAAAGGCAGCAGTTGACTTGAAAAAAATCGGGCTTCAAGCGAAGGCTCTGGCCATATCCGCTTTGGCCTCGGCAAAGCCTTGGGCGGCCGCTTCTGGCCCCATGTTCAGGCCTTCGGCGTAAATGAATTGAACGTCGGTCAAGCCGATAAAGCCCAGCACGGTTTTGAGGTAAGGCACCTGACTGTCATTCCCGGTGTTGCGGTAGATGCCGCCACGGGCGAGCGCAACATAGGCTTTTTTGCCCTTGAGTAAACCTTCAGGGCCGGTTTCCGTATAGCGGAAGGTCACGCCGTTACGCACCACCGCATCAATCCAGTTCTTCAATTGCGCGGAAATGCCAAAGTTGTACATGGGTACGCCCAGCACAATGATATCTGCCGCTTGCAATTCGGCAATCAGTGCGTCATCGAGGGCAACGCGCGCCGCTTGCTCTGTCGTACGTTGCTCGGCCGGCGTGAATAAGGCAGCGAGGCCCGCCGCATCCAGCATGGGATGAGGCGTCACGGCCAGGTCGCGGCGGATAAGTTTTGCGCCCGTATGCTTGGCTTGCAAGTGGGCTGCGATGTCATTGGCAATCCGGGTGGAGTTGGCGCCTTCTGGGCGTGCGCTGGCATTGATTTGCAGGATGTTCATCGGGTTTTCCTTGAGATGGGATTCGGTAAGGCTGGTACTCTATTGATAGATGAATTGTTAGTAAATACCTTAAATCGGATAACATTGTTTCATATATGAAACAGTTCGATCCTAATGATCTTTTGATCTTTGCCCGCGTGGCTGAAGCCGGTAGTTTCAGTCTGGCCGCCCAGCGTATTGGTCTGCCGAAATCGACCGTATCACGGCGAATTTCCTTGCTCGAAAATCAGCTGGGTGAGCGCCTGATGCTGCGCACCACCCGCCGTCTGACGCTCACCGAGTTTGGCCACCAGTTACTCGAACATGCGCGTCAGGTGGTGGCAGAAGTCGAGGCCGTGAGCGCATTGAGCGAGTTTCGGCAAGCGCATCCCAGTGGCCGGCTCAGGGTGTCCATGCCGAGTGATTTTGCCACGATGCTGCTGGTCGACATGCTGGCGGCGTTTATCGTGCGCCATCCCGCGGTATCACTGGAACTCGATTTGTCACCGCGTCGCGTCGATCTGCTGGGCGAAAACTTTGATCTGGCGATTCGCACGGGAGATTTGCCGGACGACGCACTCCTTGCGGCACGGCGAATTGCCGTGTTTCAGGGGGGGCTTTATGCGGCGCCAGCTTATCTGGCGGAGCGTGGGGAGCCGCACTCCCCGAATGAACTCTTTCAACATGACGCCTTGCGTTTGCTCGGGCGCAATGGCGAGGCGGTCGGCTGGGTCTTGCTGTCCGGGAATCAGCGTTGGGCAGAAGTGCCGCAGGGGCGCACTGCAGCAAACTCCCCGGAGATTCTGATTAGCTTGGCATGCGCTGGTGCCGGAATTGCCGCAGTACCGGATTATTTTGCGGCATCCAGCGTGCGCAATGGCCGTTTGCGGCGGGTGTTGCCTGATTGGCATTTGCCTGTGAATACGGCTTGGGCCGTATTCCCGGGGCATCGCCTGATGGCGGCAAAAACCCGCGCGTTCATTGACATGCTGGATGAGGCGTTGAGTGATGTCCAAGAGAACGCCATCTAGAATGTCATCTTGCTGAGTATTTTCCGAGTATTTTCCGAGTATTTTCCATTAGTCTGCACTTAATTCAGGAATCTTCCATGCGCACCGACACCCCACAAACGATTTATCTCAAGGATTACACCCCGCCTGCCTGGTGGGTAGACACAGTTGATTTGCATGTGGCGATTCAGGAGGGCTATGCCGAGGTGCGCGCCAAACTGGGTTGTCGGCGCAATCTGCAGGTGGCGGGTGGCGAGTTCGTTTTGAATGGCGAGGCGCTTGATCTACAGAAAGTTCTCGTAGACGACCTGAAGGTAGTGCAGAGCAAGCATCGCGCTGGCGTTGATGACACGGCGCTGGATGCGTCGCAATACACGCTGACGGACGGCGCGCTGACTATCCATGCGCCGCTGCCGGACAATTTCGTGCTGGAAACCGTGGTGCGCATCCAGCCGGACAAGAACACGCAGCTCTCGGGCCTGTACCGTTCGCGCGATGGTTATTTCACGCAATGCGAGGCGGAGGGCTTTCGCCGTATCACGTTTTTCCCCGACCGGCCGGATGTGATGGCGCGCTACACCTGCACCATCGAGGCCGACCGCGAGCGCTTTCCGCAACTGCTGTCCAACGGCAATCTCGTGGCCAGCGGCGAATCCCCGGGCGAGGAAAATGCCGGCCGGCACTGGGCGCGTTGGGAAGACCCTTTCGCCAAGCCGTGCTACTTGTTTGCGCTGGTGGCGGCCAGGCTCGACGTGTTGGAGGATACCTTTGTGACCGTATCCGGCCGCCAGGTGCGCTGCGCGGTGTACGTCGAGCCGGGCAAGCTGGATCAGTGCGGGCATGCGCTGGCTGCCTTGAAGAAGGCGATGCGCTGGGATGAAGAACGCTTCGGGCTGGAGATGGATCTGGATGGCTACATGATCGTCGCGGTGGGCGACTTCAACATGGGGGCGATGGAAAACAAGGGGCTCAACATTTTCAACACCAAGTATGTGCTGGCGCGCCAGGATACGGCGACGGACGCGGATTACCAGGCCATCGACCGCGTGGTGGGGCATGAGTATTTCCACAACTGGACGGGCAACCGCGTGACTTGCCGCGACTGGTTTCAGTTGTCCTTGAAAGAAGGGCTGACCGTGTTCCGCGATCAGGAATTCGGCGCGGACGTGCATTCGCGTGCGGTGACGCGCATCCAGGAAGTGCGCACGCTGCGCATCGCGCAGTTTCCCGAGGATGCGGGGCCGATGGCGCATCCGATCCGCCCGGCGTCTTACGCCGAGATCAATAATTTTTACACCGCTACGGTGTATGAGAAGGGCGCGGAAGTGGTGCGCATGATCCAGACGCTGATCGGGCGCGAGGCGTTTCGTAAAGGTATGGATTTGTATTTCGCGCGGCATGACGGGCAGGCGGTGACATGCGAGGATTTTGTCGCGGCGATGGCGTCGGCCAGTGGCGTGAACCTCACGCAGTTCCGCCGCTGGTATGCCCGCGCGGGCACGCCGCGCTTGCACGCGACAGGACAGTATGATGCCGCCGCCCAGCGTTACACCCTGACCCTGATGCAAAGCCTGGCGCCAACGGCGTATGAAGCGCGGTTGCGGGAAGCGGGTTTGCCGGTGGACGATGGCCCGCTGCACATGCCGGTCGCGGTCGGTTTGGTGTTGCCGGATGGCAGCGATGCTTTTTTAGAGCAGACAAAGGTGCTCTCGCTCACTGAAACCCAGCAGCGCTTTGTTTTCGAGGCTATCCCGGCGGTGCCTGTAGTGTCTTTGCTGCGCGATTTTTCCGCGCCCGTGCACTTGGATTTCGAGCAGACGGACGCCGAGCTCGCGCATTTGATGGCGCATGATTCGGACGCCTTCAATCGCTGGGAGGCCGGACAGCGCCTGGCCACGCGTGTGCTGCTGGCGGGTATCGCGGCAGAGGGTAAGGGTAATGGCTGGATTCCGGCGAGTTTTGTGGACGCCTGTGCGCGGGTATTGGAAGCCGGCCTGCAAGGGGGAAGGGATAGCGCTGCATTGGCCGCTGAATCCTTGACTCTCCCTGCCGAGCAAGTATTGGCGGAAGTGGTCTCGGGACTGGGCCAGGCGATCGACCCTGACGCGATTCATCAGGCGCGCATCCAGTTGCGCCGCCATTTGGCCAGTGCCTTGCGCAACCGGTTTGAATCCGTGTGGACGGCCTTGGCGCCCAGCGAGCCGTATGCGCCGACGGGCGAGCAGGCCGGCCGCCGCGCCTTGCGCAATCTGTGTCTCGGGTTTCTGGCGGAAAGTGAGGCGGATTATCTGCAAGCCACAGTCTTGCCACGCTTGATGGCGCAGTTGAATCGCAGCGACAACATGACGGACGCCAGCGCGGCGCTCGGTGTGTTGGCGAATCTTGACCTGCCCGAGCGTGAAACGGCGTTGGCGATTTTTTATGCCAAGTGGCAGGATGAGGCTTTGGTGGTTGACAAGTGGCTGCAAGTTCAAGCGACTTCGCGGCTGCCGGACACCACAGCGCGCGTTGCTGAATTGATGCGCCACCCGGCGTTTGACAGCAAAAATCCGAACAAGGTGTATGCCCTGGTGCGCAGCTTTTGCGCCGCCAACCCACGCCATTTTCATGCGGCAGACGGCAGCGGCTACCGGCTGGCGGCGGATTTCATCATCGAACTGCAGGCGATGAACCCGCAAGTGGCGTCCCGCATCGCGCGCAGCTTTGACCGCTGGCGGCAGTTCGATGCCGCGCGTCAGGGACACGCGCGCAAGGAACTGGAGCGGATCGCCGCTTGTGAGGGCCTGGCGAAAGACTTGGCCGAGGTTGTGGCCAACGCCTTGCGCTGAGCATGTTCAGGTCAGTGCAATGAAAAAAGCACTTTTCCGCCCTGGCTGGCTGCTTCTTGAACGGGCGGCTTTTCGGCAGTCGTTTGATCCCCGCTTTTGCTGCTGACGATTTTTGCCGAGCGCAGAAAAATCCGTTCAGGGTCGACTTTTTCTTGTTCCACCAGCCAGCTTTGCACCTGTTGTGCACGGGCATCCGCCAGGGCGAGCAAGTCGCTTTCCTTGGGCAAAAAGTGGGTGAGCAGCAACGCTTTCATTTCCTCGTCAGGCAGGCTCTTGTTCAAGCCGATCAGGTTGCGCGGCTTGTCCTTGATGTCTTCTTGTTTATAAACCTTTGCGAGATAGCGCGCCGTTTCTTCCGGCGTCAGCGTGACCTCATCCAGTGAGCCTGCGGCCTGGCCTTTGCCGGCGAGTTCAGTTTGTTTCAGGCTGCGCATTTTTCTATCCAGCATGGTCTGGCTGAAACCTGTTTTATCTGTTGCTGCATCCGCCGTGCCGGTGATTTCCAGTTTCAGGCCGGGACGATCGGCCAAAGCTTTGGCCAGCGTTTCCAGGCGGTTGGCCATTTCCGGGGCGATCAGCGTTTGCCCGGCAGGAAAGCTGATTGCGGAGAGGTCTTCGCCGCTGCCAAAGAGCGAACCGAGCAGGGCGAATGGCGAGGTGACGGCTTTGGTCAGCAGGTTGCCCAGGACTTGCCAGATGATGCCACCGATGCTGAATTGCGGGTCATTCAGCGAACCGGAAATGGGCAGGTTGATGTCGATCTCGCCGCGTGAATTGCGCAGCAGGGCGACAGCCAGATTGACCGGGATGGACAAGGCATCCTTGCTTTCAACCTTTTCACCAAAGGTGAGCTGGTCAAGAAAGATATGGTTGGTGGCCACGAGCTGGCCCTGGTTGATTTTGTAATCCACCTCGGCGGAGAGCTTGCCCTTTTCAATCTTGTAGCCGACATAGCGGCCGGAATAGCTGGACAGGGGCGAAAGGTCGATGCTGCGCGCCGTGGCGTGTATCGCCAGGCCAATGGGTTTGGACAGCGGGTCGATCTGGCCGGTGATGTCCAGCGGTGCGGTGCGCTCGACTTTGCCATGCAGTTCGACGGGGCTGAGCGTGCCGGCCTTGAGCGGATCAACATGGCCGCTTAGCTGTGTGATCTGGGTTGCGTAGTTGGGCTGGATGAAATGGTCGGTAAAGTCGATGGCGCCATTGGCGAAGGTGATGCGGCCAATACGGATGCTGGACGCGGATTGCGTGGCTGCGGTGGTTTTCGCCGGAGGGGTGGCGGCGGCGGCCTGGGTCTCTGTGGTTTTGTTTTCGGCTGGCGTGGTCGTGGTTCTTGCTGCGGAGAGTTGATTCAGGTTGAGCTGGCCTTCTTTGGTGAGCAGCACTTTGGCATAGAAGTTTTTCAAGTCAATGGCGCCCAGATTGGCGGCCAATGGCCGGGTGGTTGTCGGCGTATCGATTTCCAGCCCGGAAAAGCTGAGCGCCTGCCAGCGCAGGAGGTCTTCCGCAGTGTGTTTGTCGAGCAGGTTGATGCGGTTGACGGCCAGGTTGCCTTTCACCTTGCCCGCGCCATCGCGCCATTGCAAGCGGCCTTTGAAGTCCAGGTCGCCGCGGGTGAGCAGCACCGGTGAAATGTCTGATGCCCAGCCTTGCAGGGCGACCAGGTCAAGCTGGCCGATATCCAGCGCCAGGTCTGCCTGGCCGGTTTGGGTCACTTCACCGGCAATGTCCAGATAGCCTTTCTGGTTCAGGCCGCCTTTTATCTGCACGCTGACCGGATGCGCGGCATCACTGCTGATCGGGCCCGCGGTCAGGGTTAATGGGCTAATCGTGATGGGCAAGGATTTGGCGACTGTCGTGTCGCGGTAATTCACCTGACCCTCATTGAGGATGATTTGACCGACCGACCATCGCCAGGGGAGCGCGGGTTTGGCCGCAGGCGCTGGCTTGGTTGCAGGTTGCGGCTTGGCGAAAGCGAAACTCTCCGCGCCTTCGCGCAGCAGCCCGAGCACCGGCCGGTTGATGGCGACTTCGCCAATGCGGGCTTGGCGCTTCAGGACATCGACCGAGATTTTTTGCAGGTGCACGGCGTCGATGTCGGCCAGCACGTGTTTGTTCAATAAAGACGCCTTGAATTGCTTGAAGGCCACGTCGCCCGTGACGCCTAGCGCCGTATCACCAGCGCCGACTTTTGCGAACTGCACGTCGAGCCGCGTGGAGAGCAGCAGATGGTCGATGTCGAGCGGCAATTGCACATAAGGACGCAGGTAAGGCAGCGCGGCGGTGAGATCGAAATCCTCCAGGTCAATCTGCAGCTGGCCATCTCGGCTGGCCGCAAACGGGCGCAGCCTGCCACCCAGCTTGAGCGGCGAACCGTTAAGTCTGGCGGCAAAGGCGGGGCGAACAAAGACATCCGCTGCAGCCGGTACATTGGCAATCGTCGGCAGGCTGACGTTGATTTCGCTGAGGGTTTCGGTATGTTTGGCGATGTTGTCCTGCCACACGATGCGCCCGCCTTCGAGGCGGATATTGCTGATTGAGAATTCCGGTGTGGGCTTGCCATCGTCCGGTTTGTTCAACCATTCGTCGAGCAAATCGGAGACATTCAAGCGATTGGGTCCGGCGCGGGTGAGATGAATCTCGGGTGCGGTCAGGCGCACTTCATTCACTACCGGCAGGCGGCGTGAGAAGGTGGCGGCAGACAGGTCGACATACAGCGACTTGAAACGCAGCACATCACCCACCTTGAAATCTTCCACCGTGGCTTCCAGCGTATAAGGCTTGACATGGATCGCGCCGATGGTAACCGGGCGATGCAGTTTTTCGCTCAACAAGGTTTCCAGTTGGCCTTTGGCAAACCCCGGCAGCCAGAAATAGCCAAGCAAGCCAAACAGCGCGATCAGCAGGACGAGGACGCCAGAAGTGATTGCCAGCCGACGTGGCCAGCGGGTGGCGCGAGAGGGGACAGGGTTTGTCATGCGGATGTCGGATAGTGTTGTTAAATTCGGGCAGATCGATTCTTTTGCCGATGATAAGGGAGATTAAGCGCAGCCTGTGTGTTGTGTGTTGTGCTGCACGGCAGGCGGGGTTACTCTGCCCTTTTACATCTGCAATGTTAATCGGGCAAACACGGTAAAACAGATCAGGGCTATCAATGTGAACGCTTTTTTCATCACCGGCGCCGGCACGGACATCGGCAAGACCTGGGTGACCTGCGCCTTGCTGCGGCATTGGCGCGCTGCCGGGCGCATGGCGCGGGCTTTCAAGCCGGTGTTGTCAGGCTTTGATCCGACGGCGGCAGAAGCGAGTGACGCCGGGCAGTTGCTGTCCGCAATGGGGCGAACCATCGATGCGGCAGCGCTGGACGAGATTGCGCCCTGGCGTTTTAGCGCGCCTTTATCACCTGACATGGCGGCCATGCGCGAGGGGCGGCGCATTGATTTTGACGCGTTAATCAAGTTTACTCGCCGTATTGTCAGCGCCAGTGCTTTGCATCCCTCCGCGAACTTTCCCACGCTCGTCGAAGGCGTCGGCGGCGTGATGGCGCCGCTCGATGCGCAGCACACCGTGCGCGACTGGATTGCGGCCAGCGGCTTGCCGTGTATTCTGGTCGCAGGCAGTTATCTGGGCAGTTTGAGCCATACGCTGACGGCGCTGGAGTCACTCAAGAAAGTCGGTGTTGATGTGACGGCGATTACGCTGAATGAGACGCTGGCATCGCCGGTCAGCCTTGCTGAAACCCTGGCTTCATTGCGTCAGCATGCCGGCGCCGTGCCTGTGCTGGGCATCTCGCGGGCCGCACCGCAAACCGGCGTGGTGGAACTCGCTGCCTTGCTCGGCTGAAAACCGACGAAAGCCGCCGGAAACCTTATACTGCGCGCCTTTGTTCCCTACCTCTCACCGGATCAACCATGAGCATCAAACCTGACAAGTGGATACGCCGCATGGCCGAGCAGCACGGCATGATCGAGCCTTTCGAGCCCAGCCTGGTGCGCGAAGTCGATGGCCAGAAGATCGTTTCCTACGGCACCTCGAGCTATGGCTACGATATCCGCTGCTCGCGTGAATTTCGCGTGTTCACCAATGTGTATTCGACAATCGTCGACCCGAAGAATTTTGACCCGAATTCCTTCGTCGAAATGGATGGCGACCATTGCGTGATCCCGCCCAACTCATTCGCGCTGGCGCGCACGATGGAATATTTCCGCATCCCGCGCAATGTGCTGACGGTGTGTTTGGGAAAATCAACTTATGCGCGCTGCGGCATCATCGTCAATGTCACCCCGTTCGAGCCGGAATGGGAAGGCTATGTGACACTGGAATTTTCCAACACCACGCCGCTGCCGGCGAAAATTTACGCTGGCGAAGGCTGCGCGCAAGTGCTGTTTTTCGAGTCCGACGAAGAGTGCGAGACCTCGTACAAGGACAGGGGCGGCAAATACCAGGGGCAGGTCGGCGTGACC
>JBAQUE010000212.1:0-2269 GCA_049297315.1 Rugosibacter sp. | reverse complement strand
GACCCAGATTTCGATGGCGACCCGGTGCAGATTTACTCGCCATCAGGCGATGAATCGCCTGTGCCACCCGATGATGACGAAAGCCCACAAACCGTCGATGGCTTCACCTACCCACCGGCAGAAGAATCGCCGTGGTCGGGCGTAGCCGAGCCGCGCCCGGGTGAAGAAGGCAGTGGCATTCGCCGCTATGTCGTCGCCAATGTCGAAGTCAAAGTTGCATCCGAGCGGGTGCAGTACTTCGATGCCAACGGAAAACTGATTACCGAATCACTCAAGGACTACACGCGCCGCGCACTCGCCAAAGAATTCAGTTCGCTGGATGACTTCTTGCGACGCTGGAACAGTGCCGACAAGAAGCAAGTCGTCATCGACGAATTGGCCAACGAAGGGGTTTTCTTTGAGGCGCTGGCAGAAGAGATAGGCCGCCAGTCAGGCAAGGAATTCGACCCCTTCGATCTGGTCTGCCATGTGGCCTGGGATCAGCCACCGCTCACCCGAAAAGAGCGTGCCGAACAGGTCAAGAAGCGCGATTACTTCACCCGCTACGGCGAGCAAGCGCAGCGCGTACTGCAAGCCTTGCTGGATAAATACGCCGATGAAGGCGTTGGCCCGATTGAGGAGACGCAAATTCTTACCATCGCCCCCTTCACCAGTTTCGGCACCCCCATTGAAATCATTCGCGCCTTTGGCGGGCTGGATCAATACCAACACGCCGTGCACGAACTCGAACAAGCGCTCTATTGCGCATAACAAACACCTATTGGAACCTGGCTCATGTCTATCGGCACACTGATAAAAATCATTCAAGACATCATGCGCAAGGATGTCGGCGTCGATGGCGACGCCCAGCGCATCAGCCAGATCGTCTGGCTGCTGTTCCTGAAAATCTTCGACGACAAGGAACAGGAATGGCAGGTCACCATTCCGGGCTACAAATCTCCACTGCAAAGCCGTTTCCGCTGGAGCAACTGGGCCAAGGATGCCGAAGGGATTACCGGCGAGGAGCTGATCGACTTCGTCAACAACGAACTGTTCCCCTCGCTCAAGCAACTGGCCACCAAGGCGGGCGTATCGGCGCGCGGCCGCGTAGTGGGCGAAGTGTTCGAGGATGCCTACAACTACATGAAGTCCGGCCACCTGCTGCGCCAGGTGATCAACACCATCGAGGACGATGTCGATTTCAACTCGTCGTCCGACCGCCACCTGTTCAACGACATCTACGAAAAGATCCTTGCCGACTTGCAATCCGCCGGCAACGCGGGCGAGTACTACACCCCGCGTGCCGTTACCCAGTTCATGGTCGACATCCTCAACCCGCAACTGGGCGAAAGCGTTCTTGACCCGGCCTGTGGCACCGGCGGTTTTCTCACCTGCACCATCGAACACCTCGACCAACAGGTGAAGAACAACGAAGATCGCAATACCCTGCAAACCAGCATCCACGGCGTGGAGAAAAAGCCGCTGCCGCACATGCTGGCCATGACCAACATGATGTTGCACGGCATCGACGTGCCCAGCAACATCCGCCACGACAACACCCTGAGCCGTCCGCTCAAGGACTACGGCCCCAAAGACCGGGTCGACATCATCATCACCAATCCGCCCTTCGGCGGCATGGAAGAAGACGGCATCGAGAACAATTTTCCGCGCAAATATCAGACGCGCGAAACCGCCGACCTGTTCATGGCACTGATCATGCACCTGCTGAAACACGACACCGGCCGCGCCGCCGTGGTGCTGCCCGATGGTTTCCTATTTGGCGAAGGCGTGAAAACAACTCTCAAACGCGAGCTGCTGGAAGAGTTCAATCTGCATACTATCGTGCGTCTGCCCAAGGGCGTTTTCGCGCCCTACACCAGCATTACCACCAACCTGCTGTTCTTCGAAAAGTGCACGCCGACACAAGATATCTGGTTCTTCGAGCATCCCTACCCGGAAGGATACAAGTCCTACTCCCGCTCCAAGCCACTCACCATCGACGAGTTCCAACTGGAGAAGAAATGGTGGGGCGGCGCCACGCGTAAAGGGCGCAAGGCCAGCCAGCACGCCTGGAAGGTCTCGGCCAAGGACATTGCCGCGCGCAACTACAACCTCGACTGCAAGAATCCCCATGAAGTGGCCGTCAACCATCGCGACCCCGGCGAGCTGATGCAGGAGTATCAGGGAATCGCCCGGCAACTCGCCATCGCGCAAAACGCCCTCAAGGCCGAATTGATGCAGGCGCTGGGCGGCAAGGCATGAGCGGCAAGATCGTCAGTCCGGACAGCAC
>JBAQUE010000211.1:0-15570 GCA_049297315.1 Rugosibacter sp. | reverse complement strand
GGACGGCGGGTTTGAGTTCTTTGCTGGATCGACTTGTATGGGGCGCTGGTTTAGCCACTGCGTCGGCAGCGGCAACCCCTTCGTCTTCCTCTGTATCCGTATGGGGAGCGGGGGGGAGGGTGGTGATTGGCTGCACCGGCGCAACGGGTAAAATAGTCGGCTGTGGTGACACGGCGACTGGATTAACTGCCAGGCCAGAACCCATTTGCCGGGGTTGCAATTGCCACCAGAAATAAACGCCGATCGCCACAGTGGCCAGTGCGGTCACCACTCCCAGCACCAGCGCAAAAATTTTTTTCTGTGCAGCAGCGGGTGGCTGTTTGGCTGCGAACAGGTTGTGCGCCGCGGTTTGTTCGGGCAAGGGGATGGACCCCAATCCTGCGATTGACCTGCGCGGGTCATGTTGCGCCCGGGCAGCAGACCCTGTGAAAGGGGTGTGTGGCCGGTTGGATGTCTTTTCGATTTCAGCGAGAAATTCCTCATCCAGCGCCTCCAGGCGTGAAGACAGGCCAGGCGGGGATTCAGGCGCGGGCGGTATGCTGCTTTGCGCCATATCCGGGGCAGCAGGCGGATTTTCGGGCAGCAGGGGCAGGCCCAGTGGTTCCAGCGCCATGCCAGCGGCGGCGGTTTCCATAGTGCTGCTGCCGGTGCTATTGACGCCCTCAGCCTGTCCCTGGCGCTTGGCCAGTTCGGCTTTCTTGAGGGCGTCCATGAGCAGGCTCATGGCGTGCTTGATCCTTGTGTACCAATCCGCTTTGGTTCGGGGCCAGGGTTGTTGGCAAAGAATTCATGCCCTGGCAATTGGTCGCGGAGACTGCGATAGTCGCCGCTCATACTGGGATCGCGAATGATCGTAGGCTTGATGAAAATGACCAGTTCGGTTTTTTTGGTGACATCCTTGCGCGAAGTAAAGAGTGTGCCAATGCCAGGGAGCTTGGAGAGACCGGGCACGGCGTCGGTGTTGTTGCTGAGTTCGTCAG
The DNA here is from genome assembly GCA_049297315.1 of Rugosibacter sp. Classification (GTDB taxonomy): domain Bacteria; phylum Pseudomonadota; class Gammaproteobacteria; order Burkholderiales; family Rhodocyclaceae; genus Rugosibacter. The sequence continues at coordinate 14,590 of JBAQUE010000211.1, read as the reverse complement.
ACATGAGTCCGCCCATGACGGCGATTTCGCCATCGGTCAGCCGCAGCATGGACTCCATTTCACGGGTCTGGATTTGGGGGACTTCATTTTTGACGGTTACCAGATCCGGGTTGGGATCGGACTTGAAGTCGATGACCCGCGATATGGTGGGCCGGACATTGAGCGTGACCATATTCGCCTCGCTGATCTGCGGTGTGATGCTCATCACCAGGCCAACGGCAACCGATTTCGCTGTGGTGGTGAATGTTTTTTCGGTATTTGTCTGGGTAATGGTGGAATCTGATTTGACATCGAAATATACGATGTTATCGACTACTTTAAGCATGGCCGTCTGGTTGTTGAGCACGCTGATTTTCGGACTCGACAGCACCTTGACGTTGCCAAAGTTTTCCAGCAACTGGATGGTTGCGGATATGCCCAGGCCGGGAGCGACATAGTTCAGTAAAAATGCAGCGCCGGTAGTATCCATTGTTGGCCCGCTCGGATTCTGTATTGCGGAAAAGCCGGCAGTGCCCGGGGTGCGCAATGAACGCAAGCTCTGCCAGTTGATGCCCTGTGTGTAGTTGTCATTGAGGCTGACTTCAGCGATGGTGGCTTCGATCATTACCTGGCGCCCCGCGTTGCGAGTGACCAGGTCGATGTATTCCTGAACTTTTTCATGTTGCCGCGAGGTGGCGCGCACCACGATGACCCCGGCTTCGGGATTGGCGATCACCGAAGCCGCTTCGCGGAAGGTTGTGCGTTTGACGACGGTGGTGCCCTGTTGCTGCATGCTGGCCGGGTTCGGGCTGTTTGCCAACGAGTTGGTTGAACTGCCCTTGACTGTGGTTGATGATTGGGCGCCGGTGCCTGTCGTGGCTTGCTGGTCACTACGTTCGATAAGGGTCTCGCTGGAGCCCTCGGGCAGGATTTTGTCGGTCTCGCGCAAAATGTCCTTGATGTTTTGCTCAATGGAACCCCAGAAATTGTTTTGTGCTTTGCTGGTGACCGTTGTTGTCGAATTATTTCCGCCACCACCACTCGTGGCCGAGCCTGTGGCGGCAGCGCTGGTTGAGGCGATTTGCGTATTGATGGAGACCGTGCCATTCACGTCGCGTGACATGTTGACGTAGTTCACTTTGTAAGTACGCAGGAAAGGCGTGTCGGGCATCACGGCCAGATTTTGGCCATCCAGTTCCCAGCGCATATCCACTTGCTTGGCGATGCGCGTGAGAATCTGTTGCAGTGTCTGGTCGATGGCATTGAGCGTAACCACGCCATTGATGCCGGGATGCACATCAATATTGAGTTTGGCGTCGCGCGCCAAGGCGAAGAGCAGTTCTTGCGCCGGAATTTCACGCACCGAAACCGAATAGGTTTCGGTCTTGGCCGCAGCCTTGGGACGGGGAAGCATGGCTGTGGCTGTGACCGGTGCGGGAATGTCTTGGGCAGCCACCGCTGTGGCGGCGGCAGTTGCGGCCTGCAAGTGGCCGCTGGATGGTGTCGGGGGCTGGATGCTGCTGCACGCTGCCAGAATGAGGCTGGTGAGCCATGCAGTAGAGAATGCTGGCTTTAATAGTAGGCGCAAGTGGTTCTCCGATCGGGAATCAACAGGGGAATTCTAACATCATGTTTACATTGCAAGCCAATGATTTTATTGGGGGATGATCTTCGGTATTGCATGCTTGTTTGCTTTACCTCAGACGGATGACCTGGCGTGGGTAGGGTTTGGTTTTGCGCAGCGCCAGGGGTAATTGGCCGATTGCTGCGGCAGCGGCAAGCCTGGTCGGATAGTCGCCATAGATTATGCCCACCCGCGGCTTGCCGCTGAGCGATGAGGCATAGATGCGGAGCTTATCCATGTCGAGTTGATTGTCTGCCGCTTTGCGCAAGAAGTCTTCCACTTGCGCATGCTGGCCGGCGTCCGTCGCCAGCAACTGGATAAACCAGTGGTCGTTTGGCGCCTGCCCAAGCCAGCGTTGTCCGGCTTCCAGCCGCTCGTCCACGAGCGGCGTGGCGGATGATGGCGTGGTGTCGGCGAGCATGGGTTTTGGTGTGGTCGCCATTGGGGAGGCGGGTACCGTAGCTGACATCGATGTGGCCGGCGCAGAAGTAGTGGCCGGTGGCGTTTCCTTGGCTGAACTTGGTGGGGCTATTGGTTGTGATGCGGGGGCAAGCCGGTGCGGTGTTGCGTTTTGCTTGGTGAACAGCAGCCAGGCAATGACAGCGAGTACGCTGAGCGCCAACCCGCAGATGGTGGGCACGACAATTTTTTTGCGCAGGTTTTTGTTGGCATGGGTGGCTTCGCTGAATTCGCAGTCGCGGATGGCGGCTTGCGCTTCTTTGGCGCCGACCTGGTGGCTGCTGGTAGAGAACGCGGCAAGCAGCGCTTTGTCGGCCAGGATGTTGATGCGGCGCGTGAGGCCATGCGATGCCTGGACGATCATTTTCAATGCGGTCGGGGTAAACACGCTGGGGCCGCGATAGCCTGCGGCGCGCATGCGGAAATCGAGATAGCTGGCAATGTCGTCGCGCACCAGGGGCGCCAGCCCGAAGTTGTGGGTAATGCGTTCCTTGAGCTGGCGCATGTCGGCCCGCGCGAGAATGTCGTTCAGTTCCGGCTGGCCAAAGAGCACCAGTTGCAGCAGTTTGTGGCGGTTTGATTCCAGGTTGGACAACAGGCGGATTTGTTCCAGGGTTTCCACGGGCATGGCGTGGGCTTCATCAATCAGTACGACGACCTGGCGGCCTGCGCTGAAGGACTGGATCAGGTGATTCTGCAGGGTGCGCAGCACCAGCGAGGCACGGGCATTGTCCGGGATATCGAGGTGCAGTTCGTCAGCAATGGCGTACAGGATGTCTTCGCGCGAGAGCGAAGGATTGGCCAGATAGACGATGGTGATGTTGTCCGGCAAACGCTCCATCAGAACGCGGCAGAGCATGGTCTTGCCGCTACCGACTTCACCGCTGATTTTGACGATGCCTTCATCGTGGGTGATAGCGTAGATCAAGGCGTCGAGCATCGCGCCGCGATTGGCGCCATCGAAAAAGAAGTCGGTATGCGGCGTGATGCGGAAGGGCGGCTCGTGGAGACCGAAATGTTCGAGGTACATGGTTTGGCCGGGCTAGGTATTGGGCGGGGTTTCCGGACGTTCTTGAGCAGGCGGATGCTTGGCGCGGCCGAGGGCATCGATACGGTTATAGAGTGTCGTGCGGTTGATGCCCAGCAGGCGGGCGACCCGGCTCAGGTTGTCATGGGCCAACTGGCGGGCGGCCTCAATATAAGCTTCTTCCCAGCGGCGCAGGGTGGCGTCGAGACTGAACTCATGCTGTGTTTGCAGTTCGCGCAGCGCATAGGCGATGAGTTCGGCGCTGCTGGCAAAAGTCTTGTCCAGAGGCGGATGCAAAAGTCCGTCACTGGGCGGCGCTGACGAGACGGCGTTTGCGGGGTAGCCTCCCGCAATATCCAGTTCGGCTTCGAGCGCCAGGACATCCACTTCCTTCCCTGGATATTTGGCCGTGAGGCGGATGACGATGTTGCGCAATTCGCGCACATTGCCCGGGAAAGGATAGGCCAGCAGGCGCTCAGTAGCTTTCTGCGCCAGATGGAATGGCGGCGTGCCAGCCTGTGCGCTGTACAGCGCACGAAAATGGTTCAGCAGCGGCAACCGGTCGTCACCTCGTTCGCGCAAGGGTGGGACGGTCAGGGTGAACACCGAGAGGCGGTGATAGAGGTCGGCGCGAAAGCGACCTTCGCGGACCTCTTTTTTCAGGTCACGGTTGGTTGCCGCAATGATGCGCGCGGATGAATGCCGCGACTGGGTTTCGCCAATGCGTTGAAACTCGCCGTTTTCCAGTACGCGCAGCAGCTTGGGTTGCAAGTCCAGCGGCAGTTCGCCAATTTCGTCGAGGAATAGCGTGCCTTCGCCCGCATCTTCAAAATAGCCGGCGCGGGCGCCCGTAGCGCCGGTGAATGCGCCTTTACCATGACCAAACAGGGTGGCTTCCACCAGGCCGGGGGAAATCGCCGCGCAGTTCAGCGTTAGATAGGGCTTGCTGGCGCGGTCCGCGAGCTGGTGCAGTCCGGCGGCGACCAGTTCCTTGCCGCTGCCGGATTCGCCCTCGATGAGTACGGGAAAGGGTGACGATGCAAATTGCTTAAGTTGGCCACGCAGGTTTTGCAGCGCCTGGCTGTTGCCTAATAGCCCAGTGCCTTCGCCGGAACTGGTATCGCTGAACCTCAGCATGCGCTGAATCAGGCGGCGCAATACCTCCGGATTGGCAGGCTTGGCGATAAATTCAGTGGCGCCAAGTGCGCGCGCGTGGCGGGCATTGGCTTCTTCGCTCTGTCCCGAGAGGACGACAATATGGGTCTTGGGCGAATGGGCAAGGATGGCCGCAATCAGGGCAAAACCTTCGTCCGGCGCATGCGGCGTGGGCGGCAGGCCAAGATCGATCAATGCGAGGGCCGGGGGGATTTCCGCCTGCCGCAACAGGCTCACCGCTTCCTTGCGCCCGGCGGCGGTGATGATGGTGTAGTCACGACCGAGAAAATAACCCAAGGTATCGGCGATCAGCGGATCGTCGTCAACAATCAATATGGCAGTCTTGTTCTGGGGTGCATTCACGGCATGTCCATGATGAATTTACTAATGCATCATAGGCTAAATTCAATCCGGCCAAAGACGCGTGGAAGTGGTTTTTCCCCCACTCATCAAGGGTTTTTCGATGCTGCCCGGCAAAAAGATTCTGCTAGAATCGCCTGCTGTCAATCATTGCCCCATTTCCCTTTTCTGGTGAATACATCCCAAGAAGCTCTCGTCGAAATCCGGGATCTGAATTTTTCCTACGATGCACGCGCCATACTGAGCGGGATCAACATCACGATCCCGCGCGGCAAGGTGGTGGCCATCATGGGCAGTTCCGGTTGCGGCAAAACCACGACGTTGCGCCTGATCGGGGGGCAACTCAAGCCGACTTCAGGAGCGGTTAAGGTCGCTGGAAAAGTAGTGCATGAGCTGGATGCCAAGGCGCTCTATGCGATGCGCCGGCGCATGGGCATGCTGTTTCAGTTCGGCGCATTGTTTACCGACATGTCGGTATATGACAACATTGCTTTCCAGATGCGTGAGCATACCGACCTGCCTGAATCGATGATTCGCGATCTGGTGCTGATGAAGCTGCATGCGGTTGGTTTGCGTGGCGCGCACAATCTGATGCCTGCGGAACTCTCTGGCGGCATGGCGCGGCGCGTGGCGCTGGCGCGGGCGATTGCGCTGGACCCCATGCTGATCATGTATGACGAGCCTTTTGCCGGTCTTGATCCGATTTCACTGGCTATCATCGGCGAGTTGATCCGCAAGCTGACGGATGCCCTGGGGGCAAGCAGCATCGTGGTCACCCATGATGTGCAGGAGTCATTGAAGATTGTCGATTATGTTTATTTTGTGTCCGAGGGCAAGATTGTCGCCGAGGGTACGGCTGAGGAAATCCGCGAGTCACAGACGCCTTATGTGCATCAATTTGTCTGGGGCGAGGAGGATGGCCCGGTGCCCTTCCATTACCCATCCCGCGCCGCTTATGGGGAACAACTGATGGAAAGGGCAGTGCGCCGTGGATAATGTGATGACGAGATTTTTGCAGGGGCTGGGCAACCGTGTGACACGGCGGATTTTCCGGTTGGGCTTTGCCGCCCGTTTCTTCCTGGCGATTTTGCTTCAGTCGGGCACAGCATTCCGGCGTCTGCACCTGACGCTGAAGGAAATCTATTTCACCGGCGTCCTGTCCCTGGTTATCATTCTGGTGTCGGGCTTGTTTGTCGGCATGGTACTGGGCTTGCAGGGATATGACACCCTGCAACGCTATGGTTCGACGGAAGCACTGGGCATCCTGGTGGCCTTGTCCCTGGTACGCGAGCTGGGTCCGGTGGTGGCTGCGCTGCTATTCGCCAGCCGCGCGGGTTCGGCGATTACGGCGGAAATCGGCTTGATGAAGGCAACTGAGCAGCTATCCGCGATGGAAATGATGGCGGTTAACCCGATTGCCCGTGTGGTGGCGCCCCGCTTTTGGGGCGGCGTAGTGTCGATGCCTATTCTGGCTACCCTGTTTTCGGCGATGGGGGTGTTTGGCGGTTATCTGGTTGGCGTGCAGTTGATTGGCGTGGATGAGGGGTCATTCTGGTCGCAAATGCAGGCCTCAGTGGATTTCCGGCAGGACATTCTCAATGGCGTGATCAAGAGCTTTGTGTTTGGCATCATCGTGAGCTGGGTTGCGGTGTTCGAGGGCTACGATGCCGACCCGACGGCCGAGGGTGTTTCCAACGCCACCACGCGCACAGTTGTTACGTCGTCACTGGCCATTCTGGCCGCTGACTTTATCCTTACCGCCTTTATGTTTACAGGGGCATGACATGACTCGTTCCACGATTGATCTTTGGGTTGGTTTTTTTGTTGCGCTTGGCTTGGGCGCGCTGCTGTTTCTGGCGCTGAAAGTCGGCAACCTGTCGTCTTCCACCACAGGGGAGACCTATGCTGTGCAGGCCCGGTTTGACAATATTGGCGGCCTCAAGGTGCGCGCGCCGATAAAGAGCGCCGGCGTGGTTGTCGGCCGGGTGTCGAATATCAGTTTTGATGCCGAGTCCTACCAGGCGGTGGTAACGATGCAACTGGAGGCTCGCTACAAGTTTCCGAAGGATACCTTCGCCACCATCAATACTTCCGGTTTGCTGGGCGAGCAGTACATCGGGTTTGACGTCGGGGGGGATGCCGATATGCTAAAGTCTGGCGACACAATCAAGAAGACCCAATCAGCCGTGGTGTTGGAGAAGCTGATCAGCCAGTTCATGTTTAACAAGGCAGCTGAAGATAGCAGCAGCGGCAAGAAGTAGTCAGCAGATACCATCATCTCTTTTACGGGAATTCCGAATGAATACAGTGACCATGCGTACCAGAACTCTCATTGCCGCGCTGCTGGCGATGGGCTTGATTACGGGGTGTGCGACATCCGGCAATGCAAAAGATCCGATTGAGGGTTTCAACCGTGCGATGTATGCCTTCAATGACGGGCTGGACAAGGCTGTCATCAAACCTGTGGCCAAAGGCTATGACGCAGTTTTGCCGAATCCCGTGCGCACCGGGGTAACCAACTTCTTTGGCAATATTGCCGACCTGTTTATCGGCGTGAATAATCTGCTGCAGGGCAAAGTATCTGATGGTGGTGGTGACCTCGGTCGCGTGGCGGTGAATACGACAGTTGGTGTGCTGGGGGTGTTCGATGTCGCTTCACGCATGGGTCTGGAAAAACATGAAGAAGATTTTGGCCAGACATTTGGCCGCTGGGGCATGGGCAGTGGCGCTTATGTTGTGCTGCCGTTGTTTGGCCCGCGCACAGTGCGTGATACGGGGGGGCTGGTGCTGGACGTGGCGACTGACCCGGTCGGCTACATAGACCATGTGCCGACGCGGAATACGCTGTTAACCCTGCGTGCGATCAATGACCGTGCTGACTTGCTGCCAGCCGAGAAGGTAGTTGAAGAGGCCGCGCTGGACAAGTATTCCTACATCCGTGACGCTTATCTGCAACGGCGCCGTAGCCTGGTTTATGACGGCAACCCGCCACGCGAGGCTGAAGACGCACCTTGATGGATGGGATTGGCAGCATGGTTAAATCAAGCAAGGTTTGTCTTGCGTAGCAGGATGGATAACTCTGGAGTTTTGAATGAAATCTTTTCTTGCCTGCATTAGCGGGTTGTTGATGTTTTCCAGTGTCCTGGCTGAAGGGCTGGCGCCGGATGTCCTGGTCAAAAAAATCAGTAATGAGGTTTTGGAAATTGTCCGTACCGACAAGGACATCCAGTCGGGAAACACAAAAAAAGCGGTGGATCTGGTTGAGGTTAAAATCCTGCCGCATTTTGATTTCATGCACATGACCAAGTTAGCCCTTGGGCGCGAATGGCGGCAAGCCACGCCAGTCCAGCAGAAGGCATTGGCGACCGAATTTCAGACGTTGCTGGTGCGCACGTATTCCAAGGCGTTGACGGAATATAAAAACCAGACCATCGAATTCAAGCCATTTACCATGCAACCAGGGGCGACAGACGCCAAGGTGCGTACCGAAGTTAAGCAGCCAGGCGCTGCCAAGCCGTTTCAGCTGGATTACTATCTGGAAAAGTCGGATGCCGGCTGGAAAGTCTACGATATTGAAGTGGGGGGCATTAGCCTGGTCACGACTTATCGGGAATCATTTTCTACCGAGATACGGAGTAGTGGTATCGATGGCCTGATCAAATCCTTGCATGACAAAAACCAGTCCGGCGAACCTGTTGCCAGCAGCAAAAAATGATCAGTGTTGCCAATAACCGCGTCGAAGTAGCCGGACCAGTCACTATGGCCGAGTCGGCCAAGCTGCTTGTTGAAGGTACGGCTGCACTGGGTTCGCTGGAGACTGGCAAGGTTGCCGAATTTGATCTGGCGGGTGTGACGAATATCGATTCTTCCGCGCTTGCCGTGGTGTTTGGCTGGATGCGCGCCGCCCAGGTCAGGGGCAAGTTGGTCAGCCTTGTCAATCCGCCACAAAATCTTCTGAGCCTGGCCACGGTTTACGGCGTCACTGACTTACTGCCGCAGCACTGACCGCGCGCCTGCGTTGGTCACCCATTGCCATCCCCGTTGTTACCACCATGACAGCCGCCATCCGCATTGAGCAGGTTCGCAAGCGCTTTGGCGATGTGCAGGCGCTGGATGGGATTGATCTGGAAGTGCAACAAGGTGAATTCTTCGGTTTGCTCGGCCCGAATGGCGCGGGCAAAACCACCTTGATTTCCGCGCTCGCCGGTTTGTCGCGTCCTGATTCGGGCAGCCTGGTAGTGATGGGCTGTGATGTGCAGGCGGATTACCGCGCTGCGCGGCGGCAGCTTGGCGTGGTGCCGCAGGAGCTGGTTTTTGATCCATTCTTCAGCGTGCGCGAAACGCTGGAGATACAGGCTGGATACTTTGGCATCGCCGCCAACCAGCGGCGCAAGGCCTGGATAGACGAAATTCTGGAGAATCTTGACCTGACCGGCAAGGCGGATGCCAATATGCGCGCCTTGTCAGGTGGCATGAAGCGGCGCGTGCTGGTGGCCCAGGCGCTGGTGCATCGCCCGCCAGTCATCGTGCTGGATGAACCTACCGCTGGCGTTGACGTCGAGTTGCGTCAAACTTTGTGGCGCTTCATTCGGCGGTTGAATGCCGATGGCCATACGATCGTCCTCACCACGCATTACCTGGAGGAGGCGGAAAATTATTGCAACCGGATTGCGATGCTGAAAAGCGGGCGGGTCGTGGCGCTGGACACCACGCGCAACCTGCTCAGCCGTTTTTCTCCGCATACCTTGCGCCTGCGGACGACGGGCACGCTGCCTGCCGGTTTGGGCATGAGCCAGGACCAAACCGATGGCTGGTGGTCTCTGGCTTTTGGGCATTTTGACGAAATTGAGCCGCTGCTGGCAGGCATCCGGGCGGCGGGTTGCGCGATTGACGATCTTGAAATAGGCAAGCCCGATCTCGAAGATGTATTTGTGCGCGTCATGCACGGGCAGGGCGTCTGACCATGTGGCTCATGCGCAACATACCCGCCGGCGGTTTCTCCACCCTGTTCTATAAAGAGGTGCTGCGCTTCTGGAAAGTGGGTGCGCAAACCGTAGCCGCGCCGGTACTGACGGCCTTGCTTTACCTGCTGATTTTTTCGCATGTGCTCGAGGCGCATGTGCAGATACATGGCGTGCCCTATACCGCCTTTCTGATCCCCGGCCTGGTGATGATGTCGATATTGCAAAATGCCTTCGCCAATACTTCATCCTCTCTGGCGCAGTCGAAAATTACGGGCAACCTGATATTTGTCCTGCTGCCGCCGATTTCGCACAATGAATTTTTTTCTGCCTATGTATTGGCGGCTGTCGTGCGCGGCCTGTTGGTCGGAACGGGCGTGTTGCTGGCGACGGCATGGGCTGCCCCACTGGGTTTTTTCGCCCCCTTGTGGATACTCGCTTTTGCCCTTGTCGGTGGCGCAATCATGGGTGCTCTGGGCGTGATTGCGGGTATCTGGGCGGATAAGTTCGATCAGCTCGCCGCGTTCCAGAATTTCCTGATCATGCCACTGACATTTTTGTCAGGTGTGTTTTATTCGATCAATTCGTTGCCCCCGTTCTGGCAACAGGTGTCACAGTGGAATCCGGTTTTTTATATGATAGATGGCTTTCGCTATGGTTTTTTCGGGGTGGCCGACCGCTCGCCCTGGCTGAGTCTTGCCGTCAGCGCCGGTTGCCTTGTTGTGCTGACGTTGATTACACTGAACCTACTGAAGCGTGGCTACAAGCTGCGCGCTTAATTTAACTTAACTTAACTTAACTTAATCAAGGAGCACATCATGCTTGATCCTAAAAAGCTGGAGTCGTGGATTGTCGATAGCCTGCCATGTGAACATCTGGTGGTTGAGGGTGATGGCCAGCACTTTTCTGCCATGATCGTCAGCGGCGAATTCACGGGCCTGAACCGCATCAAGCGGCAACAACGCGTAAATGCGGTGCTCAAGACACATTTTGATTCGGGGGAGCTTCACGCCCTGTCGATGCAGACGCTGACGCCGGAAGAATGGCGCGCGAATGGATAAGCTGCGTATCACCGGCGGCAAGCCGCTGCATGGCGAGATCGCCATTTCCGGCGCAAAAAATGCCGCCCTGCCGCTGTTATGCGCGGCGCTGCTGACCCGCGAACCGGTCACTTTCACCCATGTGCCGCACCTGAATGACATCGGCACGATGCTCAAGCTGCTGGCGCAAATGGGCGTCAAGGTCACACGGGACACAGGAAAACTCGGCGCTGGCGATACGGTGACTTTGGATGCTTCAGCGCTCGACAACGCCGTGGCGCCTTATGAACTGGTCAAAACCATGCGCGCCGCGATTCTCGTGCTCGGCCCATTGGTGGCGCGCGCCGGTGAAGCGCGCGTGTCGCTGCCCGGCGGCTGCGCGATTGGCGCACGGCCGGTGGATCAGCACATCAAAGGGTTGACGGCGATGGGCGCCGAGATTGCCGTTGAGCATGGTTATGTCCATGCCAAGGCCAGCCGGCTAAAAGGCGCACGCATTTTCACCGACATGGTGACGGTGACCGGAACGGAAAATCTGATGATGGCCGCTTGCCTTGGCGTGGGTGAAACCGTCATCGAAAATGCCGCACGCGAACCCGAAGTGGTGGATCTCGCCACCTGCCTGAATGCCATGGGCGCACGGGTTTCGGGCGCGGGCAGCGATGTGATCCGCATCCAGGGCGTCGCTGCCTTGCATGGCGCGACCCACCGTGTGATGCCCGACCGCATCGAGACCGGCACCTATCTGTGTGCGGCAGCGGCCACGGGCGGCAATGTGCGCTTGACGGGCACCTCGTCGGCCTACCTCGATGCGGTGATCGACAAGCTGATGGACGCGGGCTGCGAGATTATCAGTGAGCGCGACGCCATTCGGCTCAAGGCGCCGCCACGGCTGGCGGCAGTGAGCCTGCGCACGGCGCCGTACCCGGCTTTCCCCACCGACATGCAGGCGCAGTTCATGGCTATCAACGCGGTGGCCGAAGGCGCGGCGGTGATCCGCGAAACGATTTTCGAAAACCGCTTCATGCACGCCGTCGAACTCATTCGCCTGGGCGCGGACATCAAGATTGACGGCAATACCGCCTTCGTCAAAGGCGTGGCCACACTCGACGGTGCGACGGTAATGGCTACCGACCTGCGCGCCTCGGCCAGCCTGGTGATCGCCGGGCTGGTGGCGCAAGGCGAAACCACCATCGAGCGCATTTACCATCTGGATCGCGGATATGAATCGCTGGGACAGAAGCTGACCGCGCTGGGCGCCCGTGTGGAACGGGTAAACTAGGCCGCTGACTTAACGTTGTACTGCCCGCATGATTACCATTGCCTTATCCAAAGGACGCATCTTCGACGAAACCCTGCCGCTGCTTGCAGCCGCAGGCATTGTGCCCGCTGAGAACCCAGAACAATCGCGCAAACTGATCATCGCCACCAACCGTGCCGACGTGCGCGTGGTGATTGTCCGCGCTTCCGATGTGCCAACCTATGTGCAATACGGCGCGGCCGACCTCGGTATCGCGGGCAAGGATGTGCTGCTGGAGCATGGTGGCACCGGCCTGTATCAGCCGCTGGATTTGCGGATCGCCAAATGCCGCATGTCGGTGGCCGTGCCCGAGGGTTTTGACTATGCCGCGGCGGTGCAGAGCGGCGCCCGCCTGCGCGTGGCTACCAAATACATCGCCACGGCGCGCGAACACTTTGCGGCAAAGGGCGTGCATGTCGATCTGGTCAAGCTCTATGGCTCGATGGAGCTCGCGCCGCTGATGGGCCTGGCTGACGCGATTGTCGACCTGGTGTCCAGCGGCGCCACGCTGCGCGCCAACCATCTGGTCGAGGTCGAAGAAATCATGCAGATTTCATCGCGCCTGGTGGTCAATCAGGCGGCACTGAAAATGAAAGGTGATTTGTTGCAGCCCATGCTGGATGCATTCACCCAGGCGGTAGCGGCATGATGCGGCGCTTATCCACGAGCGTCCCCGACTTTCTGGCGACGCTCGATGCGCTGCTGGCTTTCGATCAGGCCACCGATGCCGACATCGAACGCACGGTCGCGGAAATCATCACGCGGGTGCGATGTGAGGGCGATGCTGCCGTGCTCGACTACACACGGCGGTTTGATGACCGCACGGTTGCCGCCATGGCCGAGCTTGAATTGCCGCAAGCCGCACTTGCCGCTGCGCTCAATAGTTTGCCGGAGGCGCAACGTCAGGCGCTGGAAACCGCCGCGCAGCGCATCCGCGTGTATCACGAAAAACAGAAAATAGAATCCTGGGGCTATACCGAGGCGGATGGCACGCGGCTGGGGCAGAAAGTCACCCCGCTGGATCGCGTCGGCCTGTATGTGCCCGGTGGCAAGGCGTCTTACCCGAGTTCCGTATTGATGAACGCGCTGCCGGCCAAAGTCGCGGGCGTCGGTGAACTCATCATGGTGGTGCCCACGCCGCGCGGCGAACAGAATGCGCTGGTGCTCGCCGCCGCCTGCCTCGCCGGTGTCGACCGCGTGTTCACCATCGGCGGCGCCCAGGCCGTGGCGGCATTGGCCTACGGCACGCAGACCATTCCGCAAGTCGACAAGATTGTCGGCCCCGGCAATGCCTATGTCGCCGCAGCCAAACGGCACGTGTTCGGCGCAGTCGGCATCGACATGATCGCCGGGCCATCCGAAGTGCTGGTGATTGCCGATGCGTCGGCCAATCCGGACTGGGTGGCGATGGACTTGTTCGCGCAAGCCGAACACGACGCGCTGGCGCAATCCATCCTGCTCTGCCCCGATGCGGCCTTCATCGGCCGTGTCGTGACGAGCATTGAAAAACTGCTGCCAACCATGCCACGCCGCGCGGTAATCGAAGCCTCGCTCGCCGGGCGCGGCGCGCTGATTCAGGTTGCCGACCTGGATGAAGCCTGCACCATCGCCAATCGCATCGCGCCGGAACATCTGGAGCTGGCTGTGGCCGAGCCGCATGCGCTGGTGGAAAAAATTCGCCATGCGGGGGCGATTTTCATCGGCCATTACGCATCCGAATCGCTGGGCGATTACTGCGCCGGGCCGAACCACGTTCTGCCGACATCGCGCAGTGCGCGTTTTTCATCGCCGCTCGGCGTGTATGACTTCCAGAAGCGCAGCAGCCTGATCGATGTCTCCGCCGCCGGCGCACAAGCCCTGGGCCCGATCGCCGCCACGCTGGCGCACGGCGAGGGGCTCACGGCGCATGCGCGCGCTGCGGAGCTGCGTATCACGCAAAATTAAATCCCCGCGCGGTTAAAGACGCCGAGCCATGCAAGATCATCGTGTGAACGGCTTGCGCATCGGTCTCCTTGCCATCGTGCTGGCGGCCCTGGCCGCTTCAGCCATTGCGCCCTTTGATCGGACGGTCTGGTGGGCCGAGGTGATGCCGGTGCTGATCGCCTCGCCCATCCTGGTTGCCACGGCAAAGCGTTTTCCCCTGACACCGCTGACCTGCTGCCTCATCGCTTTCTTCGCCCTGATCCTGATTCTCGGCGGCGCTTATACCTACGCCAGGGTGCCCATTGGTTTCTGGTTGCAGGATGCCTTCGGTTTTGCGCGCAACCCGTACGACCGTATTGGCCATTTCTTCCAGGGCGTCACGCCGGCCATCCTGGGGCGCGAGCTGTTGCTGCGCACCTCGCCGCTACATCCGGGCAAATGGCTTTTTTTCCTGCTGGTGCTGGCCTGCCTGGGCATCAGCGCCAGCTACGAACTGGTCGAATGGGCATCGGCCGTATTCTGGGGCGATGGCTCGGCAGCATTCCTCGGCACTCAGGGCGACCCGTGGGATGCCCAATGGGATATGTTCATGGCGCTGATCGGCGCGACGAGTGCCTTGCTGCTGTTGGCTGGGTTGCATGATCGTCAATTGACCGGAATGACGAGGCATGTCCTGTGAAGTTCAGGAAATCAATCAGCTATACAATAAACGGCTGCTGTGGCTACCGTAATGAGTTTCTTCCCTTGAGCCGGCTCACAAAT
>JBAQUE010000210.1:0-8788 GCA_049297315.1 Rugosibacter sp. | reverse complement strand
GGTTTAGAGGATGCCGCGCGCTGCGCCGGAAGGCATTGATTTCATGCCAGGCCGCAAACAATACCGCCGTATCCAAAGTTTCAATGCGTTTGGGCTGGGGCCAGCCGCGATGATAATGAATTTCCCCGCCCATGCGCGCCAGCGTCAAATCAAAGAGCCAGCGCTGGATACCTTCCACCAGGTTTTCCAGGCGAAACGATTCGTTACTTTTGAGCAGCGCATCCCAGTTGGCCGCCAGCGCAAGCGGATCAGTTCGTGATGTGAGCAGGCTATCCAGCAAGGTGTCAATGGCCGCGAGTTGGCCTTCATTTTTCCATTGCACAACCCGTAAAGGTGCGCCACCGGCCAGATCAAGATAGCGTGCTGCCTGCTTTTCCAGACCAGCCTTTATCAGCCAGTTGGTCGCTGCCTGCCGATCCGGCTGAGTAAAAGGGACTACGCGGCAGCGGCTGCGCAGCGTGGGCAACAGCATCTTTTGGCGAGATGATACTAATATAAAATAAACACTTGAAGGTGGTTCTTCAAGTATTTTAAGAAGAGAATTGGCGGCAGCGGCTTGCATCGCTTCGGCCTCCGTAATCAATACCACCCGGTTGGCCTGACGGTGACTGCCGACAAAAACGAAATCTTCCAGCTCACGAATCTGGTCGATGCGGATGATGCCTGCCCCTTGTTTTTTAGCTTTTTCGCCGCTCTTCGCGTTCTTGGTTTCTTCCGTTTCCTTGTCATCGCCGTCCGGCGCAATATGACGAAAATCCGGATGATTCCCGCTGGCCAGCCAATGACAGGCAACGCATTGCCCGCAGGCTTTCATGTCCGGGGTTACGGCTTCGCAGAGTAGCAAGGCGGCGAGCTGCTCGGCAAAATCACGCTTACCCACACCTGGCGGGCCGATCAGGAGCAGTGCATGCGGCAGACGCTCCAGTCCTTGCCAAAACAGGCTATCTTTTACCCTTTCATTAACAATTAAATCATCAGGTTGCAATTGATTCCTTAAGTAGTTTATTGATTAATTCCACGGGTTGGGTTGCGTCAATCAACTTCACGCGCAGTGGATTTTCTGCTGCGATACGCAGATAAGCCGCCCTTACCCGCTCAAAAAATGCCGCCTGTTCCTGCTCAAACCGGTCACGCGCGACACCGCTGCTGGCGCTGGCTTGGGCCAATCGTTCTTGCGCCACCGCGATGGGGGCATCGAAAATGAAAGTCAGATCCGGTTGCAGGTCGCCCAATGTCCATGCGCTGAGTTGCTTGAGTTTCTCCCAGGCCAACCCCCGCCCTCCTCCCTGGTAGGCAAATGAAGCATCCACAAACCGGTCGCAGACAACCCATGCGCCTCGCGCCAGCGCCGGTTCAATCACCTCGGCCAGGTGTTCGCGGCGAGCGGCAAACATCAGCAATGCCTCGGTTTCCAGATGCATGGGCTCGGCCAGCAGCAAGGCGCGCAGTTTTTCGCCCAGCGGCGTGCCGCCGGGCTCACGGGTAGCGACGACATCGCGCCCCTGGGCGCGCAGATGCTCGACCAGCCAGGCATGCTGGGTGCTTTTACCGGCGCCATCAATGCCTTCAAAGGTGATGAATCTGCCGCGCATGGGTTATTTTTGTCCTTTCTGGTGCTTTGCCACAGCGCGATTGTGCTCTTCCAGCGAGCGCGAGAACACACTGGCGCCAGTCCCTGCCGCACCCTGGGCGACAAAATACAGCTTGTCGCTGGGTGGCGGGTTGGCTGCCGCCTGCAAAGCGGCTAACCCTGGTAAGGCGATCGGCGTCGGTGGCAGCCCGCGCCGGGTGTAGGTATTCCATGGCGTATCCATCTGCAAGTCAATGCGCCGCAAATTGCCGTCGAAACGTGCGCCCAGGCCGTAGATTACCGTCGGGTCGGTCTGCAAGGGCATGCCAATCCGCAGGCGATTGACGAAAACCGCCGCAATTTGTGGCCGGTCACTGGCCAGACCGGTTTCTTTTTCAACAATGGAAGCCAAAATCAGCATGTCATAGGGCGTTTTCAAGGGTAAACCAGGGTCACGCGCTGCCCATGCGGTATCCAGGCGACGTTGCATGGCATGGTAGGCGCGCGCCAGCAAAGCCAGGTCGCTGCTATTTTTGTCATACCAGTAAGTATCCGGGAAAAACAGCCCTTCGGGGGATGATTCCTGCGCACCGATACGCGCCAGCAGCGCCGCATTCTGCAAGTCACGCGATTCATGCAGCAGATCGGGTGTTTCATTCAGTAAAGCGCGGAACTCGGCAAATGTGCGGCCTTCCACCAGCACCAGCTTGCCCTGGCTGACTTCGCCGCGCGTCAGCTTATCGAGCAATTGCAGCGCCGTCGTTTGTCCGGCTATCTCATAACTGCCGGCCTTGATGCGCGTCGCGCGTCCCAGTAGCCGCCCTAGCAATTCAAACTGCCAGGCGGGCATGTCGATGCCCACCGCCTCGATCGCCTGGGCTGCGCGCCGCAGGCTGGCGCCCGATGGTACGGAAAACGCCGCCGGATCGGTTTGCATCGGCAAGGGACGCAGCGCGATCCAGGCAAGGACTGCTGCGAGAATGAAGGTAATCAGCAGCAGCTTGGACAACAGGCGCATGAAGAATGAAATGGCAAACGGCAAAATGGGCGGTTGGAGCGCGATAATAGCATCCTCAATCAGGCTCAAGGACTCACTGCGATGAATCAGGAATGGACTACTTTCCTTGCCAGTCAAGGCTTGGCGGCCGATACCGCCGAACATTTCGGCCAGCTCGATGCCGAGCTGCAAGCCGCACGCAATGGCGCCGTGGCTGCCCCGTTGGCTGATCTCGGCCTGATCCGCGTCAGCGGCGAAGATGCCGCCAGCTTTTTGCACAACCTGGTAACCAATGACATCCAGGGGCTGGCGGCCGACAGCGCCCGCACGGCAGGATTTTGTACCGCCAAGGGACGGCTGCTGGCGGTTTTGCTAATCTGGCGCGAAGGCAATGACTATCTGCTGCTGCTGCCCAAGGAGATACTGCCGCCGCTGCTCAAAAAGCTCTCGATGTATGTTTTGCGCGCCAAGGCCAAGCTCACCGACGCTACCGACGAACGCGCCTTGATCGGTATTTCTGTCCCTGCCGCCGCATCAATCGCCGTCCCACCAACGCCGACTTTTCTGCATACCACCCTGCCCCACCAAGGCGTTAGTGCAACCGACGGTGGGCAATTGATCCGCCTGGATGACACGCGCTGGCTGCTATCGCTTGAACCAGCCGCCGCCATCCGGCGCTGGCCGGAAATCACCGCGACCGCCAAGCCTGTCGGCCTGGCCGCCTGGCGCTGGCTGGAAATCGCCGCCGGCCAGCCGCGTGTGGTCGCGGCCACGCAGGAAGCCTTTGTGCCGCAAATGCTCAACCTGGAGTTTCCTGCCGTAGCAGGTGTGAGCTTCACCAAAGGCTGCTATCCGGGGCAGGAAATCGTCGCCCGCACGCATTACCTCGGCAAGGTCAAGCGCCGCATGGTCCGCGCCAGCCTGAAAAGTCCGGCAACACCAGGCGCCCATGTCTATGCGCCGGAAACCGCTGACCAGCAATGCGGCGCGCTGGTCAGCGTCGCGCCCTCGCCGGAAGGTGGTTTTGAATGCCTGGTCAGCGTGCAAAGCAGCGCCGTCGCTGCGGGTGAAGTCCATCTGGGTGCGCCGGATGGCGAGCGACTGACATTATTGTCCCTGCCCTACCCGATTGATTGACCTTGTTCAATGTGTTTGATTCTCCTCGCCTGGCAGACTCATCCGGATTATCCACTGGTCATCGCGGCCAATCGCGATGAGTTTTTTGCACGGCCGACAGCGCAAGCCGCGTTCTGGGCGGAAGCACCAGAAGTGCTGGCCGGGCGGGATTTGCAGGCCGGTGGCACCTGGCTGGGCATCACGCGCAGTGGCTGTTTTGCGGCGCTGACGAATTATCGCGACCCGGCGCAAAACCAGCAGTTGCCCTCGCGCGGCGCATTGGTCGCTGGCTTCCTGAGGGGCAACGAAACGCCGGAAAATTATCTGGCACGCATCGCCGCCAGCGGCGTCCGCTACAACGGTTACAACCTGCTGCTTGGCGATGGCCAGTCACTGTGGTGGGCGTCGAATGTCGCCGGTGAGGCGCGGCCGCTGGCGCCCGGCATCTATGGCGTCTCGAACGACCTGCTCGACACGCCCTGGCCAAAAGTCGGCGCTGGCAAGACGGCGCTAACGCAAGCGCTCGACGGCCTACCCGACGACAGACCGCTGTTCCACCTGCTACGGGATGACTTCATTCATCCCGATGAACACTTGCCCAGCACCGGCATCCCGCAAGCATGGGAACGTATGCTCTCGGCCGCCTTCGTCAAGTCGCCCAGTTACGGCACGCGCAGCTCGACGGTGCTCTACCAGCAGCATGACGGCTGGCTGACCTTTGACGAGCAGACCTGGCTGGCTGGCGCCGAACCTGGTTCACGCGCACGCTATCGCTGGCGCATTGAAAGGTAAAGCGACTATTCCAGCAGCGCCACCGACTTGACCTGCACCCACAGCGTTTGCCCGACGGCGATGCCCAGCACGGCGGCCGAACGCTTGGTCAGCCGCGCCAGCAGCATGGCCTGGCCGATCTGAACGCGAACCAGGGCAGCGCTGGGATGTTCGTCATCACCGACCGCATCCACCCGGCCCTGCAAGACGTTTTGAATGCTGCTGCTGCCGGGCTGCTCGCGCGCCAGGCTCACATCACGCGCCAGCACGCGCACGCGCACCGGGCTGCCCACCGCTACCCCATGGTCGGCCAGCCACAGGCTGCCGCCGGCAAAATCCACCCGCGCCAGATGCCATGCCGCATCCACCGTAGCCACTGTGGCCTCCAGAACCGCTCCGGCATCCTCACCCAGGCGGACAGGCAGATCGAGCCGTGTCAGTGTTTCAGCAAGTGGGCCGTTGGCGATAGCCCGCCCATCTTGCATTACGACCAGATGATCCGCCAATCGCGCCACTTCGTCGGGCGCATGGCTGACATACAGGACAGGGATGGCCAGTTCATCGCGCAGGCGCTCCAGATACGGCAGTATCTCGCGCTTGCGCTCAAAATCCAGCGCGGCGAGTGGTTCGTCCATGAGCAAAAGTTTCGGCGCGGCCAGCAAGGCGCGGGCGATGGCCACTCGCTGGCGCTCACCGCCGGATAATCGCTCTGGCTGGCGTTGCAGCAGGTGGCCGATGCCCAGCAGCTCAACGATGTTGCGCTGATCTGCTGGCGGGGCTTTGTTGGTTTTTTGGCGTCGGCTTCTGGCAGCGCCGTAGTCAAGATTGCCCTGCACGCTCAGGTGCGGGAACAGGCTTGCTTCCTGAAAGACATAACCCAAGGCACGGCGATGCACCGGCAGGAAGACGTTGTCTGCTTGCCAGCATTCGCCATTGACGATGAGATGCCCGTTGCTGACTTTTTCCAAACCGGCTATGCAGCGCAGCAATGAGGTTTTACCGGAACCCGATGGGCCAAATAATGCGGTGATGCCTTGCGCTGGCAGTTGCAGATTGACGTCCAGCGTAAAAGCCGGATAGGCCAGCGAGAAGCGGGCTGAGATGCTCAATTGGCCACCTTTTTTGGGGTCATCGGGTTGAAACGGTAGAGCACCAGCAGCACGCAAAAGCTGAACACCAGCAAACCGCCGGAGAGCCAGTGCCCCTGAGTGAATTCAAGCGCTTCCACATGGTCGTAGATTTGCACTGAAACGACGCGGGTTTTGCCCGGGATGTTGCCGCCTATCATCAGCACCACGCCGAATTCGCCTATGGTATGCGCAAAGCTCATCACCGTCGCCGTGATAAAGCCGGGGCGGGCCAGCGGCAAGGCCACGGTGAAGAAGGCATCCAGCGGCGAGGCGCGCAAGGTGGCGGCGACTTCCAGCGGCCGCTCGCCGATGGCTTCAAAAGCCTGCTGGATCTGCTGCACGGCAAAGGGCAGTGAATAGAGAATCGAGGCGATGACCAGCCCGGCGAAAGTAAAGGGCAAAAGGCCGATGCCCAGCGCCTGAGTCAGGCGCCCGACCGGGCCCTCCGGCCCCATGGCCACCAGCAGGTAGAAGCCCAGCACCGTGGGCGGCAGCACCATGGGCAAGGTGACGATGGCGCTGATAGGGCGCTTTAGCATCGAATCGGTGCGCGCCAGCCACCAGGCGATGGGGGTGCCGATCAACAGCAAGAGTACTGTCGTCAGCCCCGCCAGCTTCAATGTCAGCCGGATCGCCGACCAGTCGTCAGGGCTGAGCATCATGTTTATTGGGGCAAGCCATAACCGTAAGACTGGATGATCCTGGCGGCATAAGGCGTCTTGAGAAACTTGAGCAGATCAACGGCGGCTGTGTTGTCCTTACCCTTGGCCAGCAACACCGCATCCTGGCGGATCGGGGTGTAGTACTTTTCCGGCACGATCCAGGCCGAGCCGGATTTGGCCTTGCCGTCCTCGCCGATCACTTGCGATAGCGCGACAAAACCCAGCAGCACATTGCCCGTGACGATGAACTGGTAAGTCTGCGCAATGTTCTCGCCTTGCACGAGTTTGGGTGCGATGGCGTCATAAACGCCCAGCGCCTGGAGGGTTTGCACGCCTGCCGCGCCATATGGCGCCAGCTTGGGGTTGGCGACGGCGAGATGCTCGAAACTGCCCCGTTTCAGGATGTCGCCGTTGCTATCCACGATGGCTTCCTTGGCCGACCACAGCACCAGCTTGCCAATGGCATAGGTAAAGTGGCTGCCCTTCACCGCCAGGCCTTCCTGTGCCATTTTGCCGGGGGTTTCGTCATCCGCGGCCAGCAAAACCTCGAAGGGCGCACCGGCCTTCACTTGCGCGTAAAACTTGCCGGTCGAACCAAAAGACAGCGCCACTTTGTGGCCACTGGTTTTCTCGAATTCGGCGCTGATTTTCTTCATCGGTTCGGTGAAGTTTGCGGCAACGGCGACGGAAACTTCATCCGCTTGAGCCATACCCGCGACCAGCAGCAGGGCGGCGGCGATCCACAGTCTTGCCGGTTTGCGTTGTGTGTTCATGGTGGTATTCCGCGGATACTGACGAGATTCAACGTCCCTTCCACACCGGCTGGCGCTTTTCGGCGAAAGCACGTGGGCCTTCGATCGCATCCTCGCTGGAATACACCGGCTGGTACAGCCGTTTGGCCTCTGCCAGTCCGGCCTCGCAACCCAGGGAAGTTGCTTTGTTGAGGGCTGTCTTGCCCGCCATAACGGACAGCGGCGCGTTGTCACGAATCCGTTCGGCAAGTTGACGGGCCTTTGCCTGCACCGCTTCCGGCGTGTCTTCCAGATGATTGATCCAACCCACCTCGTACAGCCGTTCGATGGGTATCCAGTCGCCGGTGAGCACCATCTCCATGACGCTGGCCTGGGGCATTTGCCACAGCAGCGGCACCGCCCAGGGCGAACCCCGGCCGCGCCGGGCTTCGGTGATGGCGGCGCGGGTGCCGCGCAAAGCCACCCGCAGGTCGGCATTCAGGCCCAGCATCATGCCGCCGGCCGGCAGGTCGCCGTTGAGGGCGGCGATGATGGGCTTTTGCACCGCCCGCATGCACTCGTGGAACGGGTCCCTGAGCTTGCTCAGCACATCCACGCCTTCTTCCTGGCGAATGCGCGCCGCTTCCTTGAGGTCCATGCCGGCGCAGAAAGTACCGCACGTGGCGCCGGTGAGGATGATGACGCGCACTTCGGGATCATCATCCACCGTGCGCCACACTTCGTGCAGGCGGTTGATCAGTTCCACCGACAGCGCGTTGCGGCTCTGCGGGCGGTTCAATGTCAGCGTGGCGATGTAGTCCTGCTTTTCGTAAATCAGCACATCCTGGCCAGTGTCCACGCTGCCTCCTTCAACAAGTCACCGGCGCATGCGCCGGTGCGGAATGCCGGCTTCCATGAATGCCGGACCTTCGGCAACAAAGCCCAGTTTTTCATAAAAGCCCACGGCTTGCACCTGGGCGTGGAGCAGCAAGGGCTGCGATTTCTGCTGCGCGGCCTCGGCAATCAGCCGTTCCATCAGCGCGCGGCCGACGCCTTTGCCACGCCAGGTGGCAAGCACGGCCATGCGGCCGATATGCCCATCGGGCAGCAAGCGTCCTGTGCCGATGACTTCGCCATTGCTGTCACGGGCGATGACATGCCGGCTGACGGCATCGAACTCATCCCATTCCAGCGCCAAAGGCACACCCTGCTCCGCCACGAAAACCGCCTCGCGCACCGGCCTGGCCAGCGCGCCGAGTTCAGCCCATGTACCGCCGGTGAGGCCAAACTCGACAATCTCCACCGGCGTATATACCGGCACACGGTCGAACAGTTCGATGATGTCGTCATTGCGCATGCGCACGCAGCCGATCGATCCCGGCGCGCCCATCGCCACCGTGTCCGGCGAGCCATGGATATAGATATAGCGGCGCATGGTATCGACGCTGCCCAGGCGGTTTTTGCCCGGCTCGGTGCCGGAAAGCCACAGGATGCGCGTCAAGATCCAGTCGCGATCGGGAAATTGCGCCGCCAGTTCGGGCGACCAGATTTCGCCCGTCGGCCGACGGCGCTTGAACACGGTGTTCGCCGCGCATCTCGCCGTATTGCCAACACCAGTGCTTTGCATCCTTCCGGGAACTTTTGCGCGAATGATGTGCCGCCCGCGCGGCGTGCAATAGCTGCCGTTCTGCTCGCCCGCACCATTCTTTGCGGTGGATACGGGATACGTGGCGAGCAGGTTGCTGCGCGCATCAAAAAGTTCCAGCGTTTGCTGCGGCAGGCTAATTCGGATATGCATGTCAAGCCAGCTC
>JBAQUE010000209.1:0-6581 GCA_049297315.1 Rugosibacter sp. | reverse complement strand
ATAGAGATAGTCCCGCGTGGTTCTGTCTTCTTCCAATGCCATTTGATACTCCTTCCCCTGTGATTTCGAATAACCTCTGAACAAGGCACATGCAATGCCGAGACACTTTTCCCATTCCCAATGATCGAGACCAGCCCGGTTGCTGACGCGACGTGCGGTCGACAAAACCAGATCGAATGGAAGCACCTGGCCGTCAATGATGCAAGGCAGCAGCCGCTCGACCGTGGCCTTGCGCAGCTTGTCGTCAAGGCGCGTGCCATAGGCAGCTTCGGCGATGTCACGCGGCGCGGGCGCACCGACAAACTTCGCGTTCTTGCCGAAGTCCTGCGTCCAGGCGTACTGCGTATGCCAACCCTCGATACGGTCAAGGAACTCCGAACCCTTAAGCTCGCGGTAGTAGGTAATCGCCATGCGTCCCGGTGTAGCAGAATCAAGACCCATGACCACGATGTCATCGGTCGGGGCGAGACTTGCACGATAGCCGCGCATCGCCTGCTTGAAGCGCAGGGCGAACGATTGACCGGCATCACCGGCAAGCCCGGTTTTCGCATCGTCCTCCGGCTGCCCGTTTATGCTGTTGCCAAGAATTAAAGCCAACGTGTCCTTGAATGGGTCAGGGATAGGCTTGCCCGCTACCGCCCAGCTAACGATAACCTGATCGCCGCTCTTGTATGCCTGGCGAGCGATTAACCAGCGCAGAGCGTTATGTGCCTTCTGCGTAACCGCGTAACCAACGCCGCAGGCTTGCTGACCCTCCTTGTCGGTGAATCGACCCCGAAAGGTATAGCCTTGATCGTCGTTGGCGCTAACGAGCTTTGCACCATCCCCCGCATGACGAATGCGCTTGGGGTGGCTCAACGCGAGTGCCGCGCCACTCTCGCCTGTCACCATGCACAGGCCTGTCGTTTCCTTGCTGGCAGCGTCAAATCCGATCCACGCTTCTTGCAAGGAAACGTCCGTCCAGACCGCCGTATTCGGGTCATCGGGGAGCCACACCTGCCAGCGAATGAAGGCGTCGCCCTGGTCGCGCTTGCCTTCCTTTGCGGCGAGCAGCCGAAAAATGTCCGGCGCATCTTCACCGAGCCATTCAGTCAGGAGCTTGCCGTCCGCGCCCACATGGAGCAGCTTTTCTTTCACCAGATCTGCAACGACCTTGCCCTTGCGCACATAGGCGAGGACAGCTTCGGCCTTGGGATGTCTGAAGTTGGAATCGCACCAACTGGACAGCAGCGCTTCGTACTCCTTGAAAAACGGTGGCTTCGTCCCTCCATGCTGGCGGTAATCCGACGCACAGTATTGAACCTTGTCGCAAAGAGGATGGGGCGGCGGTTTTGTTCCCACTCGACCAGCGGACTCTTCAGTCGCCGGAATCACCGTCTCTTCCTTCTGCACGATCTTGGCACTTTTGAAGTTACCCTGTCCGTCGATGGCGATCTCGATGTGCGCCTGCTGTGGCGTATGGCTGATCGGCATCAACAGCGCTGCGCCGGGATGTTCCCGCCCCTTGCACGCCTCGTAGGTCGCATACAGCTTTTCAATCCAGGCCATCGCTGGCCTCCAGTTCCGCTGCGACTTCTTCAACGGCACGCAAGTTTTCATTCCGGACGAACGTCTTCTTCGTCATCTCACGCACGAACTTGCGGACGGTGCAGGCTTCAGGCCGGTCGAAGCGGATCACGCCATCTTTCATCGTGGGTTTCCAGAACCGGGCGCTCAGTTTGTCCTCGCCTGTTTCGTCGGGATAGTCGAACCCGTGGAACATCAAACCAAAAGCGAGTTCGCCAGCGCCATCGTAATGTCCCGCACCTGAGCCGAACTCGCAGGGCTCCGCATAACCTTGGCAGTCACGCGTACCGAGAAATATGTCCTGCCGTCCGCCACGAACCAGCATGCGCTGCGCAATATCGTTGTGTTTAGCCGGGTTACGGTCATCGGCCAGTTCAGGACGATGTTCATTCCACACGAAATGCGCCTGCACCTGATATTCGACATCGGCGAGAAAAGTGTAGATCGCCAGATCGTTGCCGCCACTATAGACCAGCGGTTTGGTACCCTTGGTCTGGGTGCGTATCGGTTTCATCACGCGCACGGCATCGATAATCCAGACGAAGGTCGGTTTCCAGTAGATCGATTTAGCAATACCTTTCAACGCCTCATAGGTGGGGACGTGATAAGAACATTTCTCGCCACCGACACGTGTCAGTGGATCGGTGAACAAGGCATGGCGTGCGCGCACCTTGAATTCAATTCGGTTACGGCTAGGGTCAGTCACGATATCAACGCCTCCATCAATTGAACAGGTTCGGTGCTCAGCCCGAATTCCGGACTGTAGTAGCGTGGATCAAGGTGAAGAATGTCAGTTCCCTCCTGAACGGGATGAACGGCTTGCGCATCCATGAGTGCCGACAGCATATTCGGAAACACATTCACTGTGAATTGCTGAGCTCGCTTGAGCAGTTTGAACTGCTTTTCCACGTCAAAAGCAGAACACAGGTCGGCAACAAGTTCCCGGCCCGCCTTGCCATAGGGAACGATAACGCCGCGCGTTGGCGCGTCAATGGCATTGAAAGCCTTGGCAGCCGTCATGAAGGACTGGCGCAAATGCGGCAGAGCATCTTCGGGGTGCCGCGTTTTGAAGTCGGCAGTTGCGCTGGCGTTGGCTGACAGCATATTCAGCAAGGTATCGTTGCGGCCCGTATCTGATGGATTAACCGGATAGTCCATCTGGCTGGCCCGTGCGAAAAAGTAGTTTTGGTAGTACCACTTCATTGCCTCAGGCCCGATACGGTCATGACCAAATTTATCCGGGTCGGCTTCGTAATCGTCCAGCACTCGCTCGGCTTTGTCTCGCCCCTCCTTGATGTCAGTCAGGGTACCCAGATTCTCGTTTTGGGGGTTCACCACATGCACG
The DNA here is from genome assembly GCA_049297315.1 of Rugosibacter sp. Taxonomy (GTDB): domain Bacteria; phylum Pseudomonadota; class Gammaproteobacteria; order Burkholderiales; family Rhodocyclaceae; genus Rugosibacter. The sequence continues at coordinate 3,670 of JBAQUE010000209.1, read as the reverse complement.
ATACCCGTCTCACGGCGTCCATGACGATTGCAACGGCCCGCCGCTTGGGCAATCGAATCGAGCCCGGCCGTAAATCGAATGACCGCACCGAAATCCACATCCACACCCGCTTCGATCAATTGCGTGCTGATGCACAGCATAGGTTTCAGCCATTTCAATCGGTGGCGGATGATGCGCAGGATTCGTTTGCGATGCGCAGGGCACAGGCTGGTGCTCAGATGTATTACGGGTCTCCGTCGGTTTCCCTTACACAAGTGATACAAGGCCAAGGCAGAGGCTTTGGTATTCACGATAACAAGGCAGCTACCGGCACGATCAGCCTCGTCCATCGCCAGAGCGGCAATGTCCTCGTTCGGCCAGCCACCTGGTTTGCGACTATTGATGACCTCAACCCGCTTCAAGTCGGAGAAAAGACGCTTCACATCCGGCATTAACTCATTGCCCATCAGAACACGAATGGCACCCTTTTCAGGATTTACTGTATCGAGCAGCGGCTGCGTGGCCGTGCAAAGTACGACAGTAGAGCTGCACTGCTCAGCGAGAAAACTAATTGCGTTATTGAATAGATGAACGCAGTTAATCGGCAGGGTCTGGACTTCATCGAACACGATCACGGCATTGGCCAGCTGGTGCATACGCCTCGCACCACGTGTGCCTGCACCAAACAAGGTTTCGAGCAACTGAACCATGGTGGTGTAAACCACGGGTGCATCCCAATTCTCGGACAGCATCTTCTCGCGCCAGCCTTGCTGTTCGGGCGTCAGGTTGCCATGATGCTCAAGGACGATCCGGCCTTTGCTCACCGGAACATCATCCGGTTCGAGAATACGGCGCACCACATCGGCGTTCTGATCGATGATCGAGGTGAAAGGGATGACGTAAATCACCCGATCCATATTCCATTGCTTGGCGTGATGCAGGGCGAAGCGAAGACTGGCGAGCGTCTTGCCACCGCCAGTGGGTACGGTCAGCGTGTAAATGCCTCGCTCGCGCGACGCACCGTCGAGACAATGGCGGGAAATATCGGCGCGCAGTTGGTCGATAGGCTCCCGCTGCACAAAAGTTGTCAGATAGTTTTCAAGACGGCTGATTAGCGTACCCCAGTCGGTATAGCGCCCGTTCATGCGGCCTCGCGCCGCCCTCGGCTTCTCGAAGTCAGCCGTATCGACACGATCAGCATCAATCAGGCAACTGAACAGGAAGCGAACCAGCAAACCGATCTGCTGCTGGGCAACAATATCCCGCCCACGCGCAGATTCTGACGACACGATTTTCAAAAGACTGGCTTGCAGGTTGGTAATCAGGCTTGCATCGCTCAAGAGTGTTTGGGCACGGGACAGGATCCCCTTGTCAGCAGAAACACATGCTTCATCGAGATGGGTTTTCCCGACGCGTTTATTCATTCGCGCACCAAAAGAATCATCGCCAGACGGGGTCAGGCAATCGATCAAGCCAGAATGGTGAGAAGCAATACACAAGGCAAGCATCTGCCCGACAAGCTGACCCAACGGCCCTTCATCGGCAAGATGTTGCCAAATGAACTGCGCGCCAGCCGTTGAATGGTCGATACGGCCACGGAGCCTGACTGCATCAACGTAATCGTCAGCATCCTGATCAATAAGATTGACGGCGGAACCTAGATAATCCTGAAATTCCTTGCTGTACTTACCGAGATCGTGCAACAGACCCAGAATTTCGCCAATAGCTTCAAGCCCCTCACTTTGAGCAGCATCGCCGGACACCAATTTCAGCTTGGCTGCATTTAGCGCTGACAGCCGCCCGACAGCCAAGAGGTGCGCTTCAAGTGATTGCGGCTCACCTTGCGGCCTCCCATCAACTACGCGCTGATGCGCAATAAACGCCATCCGGCTTCCTCCCATGACGCTGGTTTATGCCGGAATTGTATCCCCATCAACCAAACCGACAGCCCAGTTAGCGTTAGCGATAAGGCCAGCCTTACATCCAATCGCATATGTTGCACTGGAATGCCACCTCGTCATCAGTAGCGCCAGCGCGCCCCGCAGGAAGTACCCTTGGGGCGCCGATTTTTTCCAAGGCAGAATAAATCAGCCGCGCCAGCGTGCGGCGGCGGTCTCGTCGTCGTCGCGCGCATCGACCCAGCGCGCGCCCTGCGGCGTTTCTTCCTTCTTCCAGAACGGGGCGCGGGTCTTCAGGTAGTCCATGATGAACTCGCAGGCGGCGAAAGCATCGCCGCGATGCGCGGCGGCCACGCCGACAAAGACAATGCGCTCGCCGGGCAGCAAGCGGCCGATGCGATGGATCACGCGCACCGCACAGAGATGCCAGCGTGATTCGGCCTCGGCGACTATTTCGGCCAGCGCCTTCTCGGTCATGCCGGGGTAATGTTCCAGCGCCATCGCGGCGACATGCGATGCCGGATTCGCCGTCCGAAAAGTGGACTTTCCAGAGACGGATTCAAAGCTTCGCGGCGTGTCACCAGAGCCGTCTTTGGACAAAACTTTTTCAGCACCACGCACCAGTCCGACAAAGCTGGCCACCGCACCGATGTCTTCGCGCCCTTCAGACAGCGCGGCGATTTCCGCACCGGCATCGAAATCGGCTCGTTGCACGCTGATAGACATTCAGCCTCCGGTCACCGGCGGAAAAAATGCGACCTCATCTCCCGCTTGCAGTGGCGCATCCAAGCCGACCATCTGCTGATTGACGGCGGCGCGCAGGTTTTTCATGGTCAGCAACACCGGCCACGGCGCGCCACGCGCGGCCAGATGGTCGCGCAGTGCGCCAACGCTGGCCAGGTCAGCCGGCAACTCGACCGCTTCAGAAGCAATGCCAAGCGTCTCGCGCAGGCCGGCAAAAAACAGCACTTTCACTTTCATCGCCATCACACCAATTCGTCAAATGGAATAAAGCGCACCAGGCCACCCGGCTGAATCGCCTGCCCCGGCGGATTGTCGATCAGGCCATCGGCCCAGGCGCATGAAGTCAGCACGCCGGAACCCTGATGCGCAAACAGTTCCAGGCTGCCATTCGCCGTGCGTCGGGCGCGCAGAAACTCGCGGCGCTTGTCGCCTTTCCATGAAAAATCAGCCGGCAACAGCATGCCGCGCGGCGGCGTATAGGCCAAGCCTTGCGCCGTCAAAATAAAAGGCCGCACCAGCATCAGAAAGGTGATGAAACTGGCGACCGGATTGCCCGGCAAGCCGATGAATGCCGCCGTATCACCATCCGCTACGGCGAGGAGAGCGTCTTTTGCTCGACCGCCCTGTAGCGCAGTTGGTTCATCAGCGCGCCCCGAAGGAAGCACTCCTGGGGTGCCGACTTTTTTTCGCACGCTGCCAAACGCCAGCGGCTTGCCCGGCTTGATCGCGATCTGCCACAAATCCAGCGCACCCTCTGCGGTTACCGCTGGCTTGATGTGGTCTTCCTCACCCACCGAGACGCCGCCGCTGGTCAGGATCAGATCGTTATCCTGCGCGGCTGAGCGCAATGCGGCGCGCGTCGCCTCCAGTTGATCCGGCACGTTGCCCAGATCGGCGACCACACAGCCCAGCCCTTCCAGCAGCGCATGCAGGGTGTAGCGGTTCGAGTTGTAAATGCCGCCCGGCTTGAGCGCTTCGCCCGGCATGGTGAGTTCGTCACCCGTACAAAACAGGGCCACGCGCAGGCGATGAAAAACCTTCAGCCCGGC